>NZ_PYNV01000013.1:0-143981 GCF_003026095.1 Photobacterium sp. GB-72
TTGTAACTGGTCGTGTTGAGCAAGGTATCATCAAAGTTGGTGACGAAGTTGCTATCGTTGGTATCGTAGACACTATTACAACTACTTGTACTGGTGTTGAGATGTTCCGTAAGCTTCTTGACGAAGGCCGTGCTGGTGAGAACGTTGGTGTTCTTCTACGTGGTACTAAGCGTGATGAAGTTCAACGTGGTCAAGTACTTGCTAAGCCAGGTTCAATCACTCCACACACAACTTTCACTTCAGAAATCTATGTGCTTTCTAAAGATGAAGGTGGTCGTCACACTCCTTTCTTCAAAGGTTACCGTCCACAGTTCTACTTCCGTACAACTGACGTAACTGGTACTATCGAGCTACCAGAAGGCGTTGAAATGGTAATGCCTGGTGATAACATCGCAATGACTGTTACTCTAATCGCACCTATCGCGATGGACGAAGGTCTACGTTTTGCTATCCGTGAAGGTGGCCGTACAGTTGGTGCTGGTGTTGTTGCAACTATCATTGCATAAGTTACGACGACTTCGTTGAATTTAATTTGACGACAGCGCACAAAAAAGGGCATCATTTGATGCCCTTTTTCTACACTTTAATACAAAAATGCATGTTTTTTGTTCAAGTGATAGAGATAAATTTTCGTAAGATGAAGTTTTTTATTAATGTTATTAAAGGCTTACCCCTTTTTCTTCATCCATGGCCTCGCTATAGCGGGGTTATTTTCGTCTAAATAAAGACTAGTTACAGGTTGGTTGTATGAATGCGAATGCCGAAAACCAAGAAAGCGAAAGCAAAATGGATGGCCTGAAATGGGTCGTAGTTTTTGCTTTGCTAGCTGCTGCTGTGGTTGGTAATTACCTGTACAGTGATGTTTCTGTTGTGCTGCGTACATCTGCAGTAATTGTTTTAGTGGCAGTTGCTGGGATCACTGCTGCATTTACAGCAAAAGGTAAAGCCGCGATTCGTTTTGCAAGTGAGTCGCGCATGGAAGTCCGCAAGGTGGTATGGCCTACTCGTCAGGAAGCTACGCAGACAACCTTTATCGTTCTAGCAGTCACTGTAGTGATGGCGTTAGCCCTTTGGGGTATCGACGGCATTATGGTCCGTTTAGTACGCCTATTTACCGGCGTGTGAGGTAAGAATTCATGAGCGAAGCTCCAAAAAAACGATGGTATGTAGTACAGGCTTTTTCAGGTTTTGAAGGCCGAGTTGCACAGTCACTACGCGAACATATCAAAATGCACGGTATGGAAGAGCACTTTGATGAAGTTCTTGTTCCTACAGAAGAGGTAGTTGAAGTTCGTGCAGGTCAGCGCCGTAAGAGTGAGCGTAAGTTCTTCCCAGGTTACGTACTGGTACAAATGGTGATGAACGACGAAACATGGCACTTAGTACGCAGTATTCCACGTGTTATGGGCTTCATTGGCGGAACTTCTGATCGCCCAGCTCCGATTTCTGATAAAGAAGCGGATGCGATCCTAAACCGTCTACAGCAAGCTAGTGAGTCTCCTGTTCATAAAACAGTATTTGAACCTGGTGAAGTTGTTCGTGTGACTGATGGTCCATTTGCTGATTTCAATGGTACAATTGAATCAGTAGATTACGATAAGAGCCGCGTGAAGGTTTCTGTATCGATTTTCGGTCGTGCAACGCCAGTAGAATTAGAGTTCGGTCAAATCGAAAAGAACTGATCAAATTCTGTTCAAGTTGTATTGTCAGGGGCGTGAGATTAGGCTATAATTTCGCGCCCTTTCGTTAGACGGGGAGTCTGTTTGTTTAAAAATAGACGTTTGAACCCAAATTTAGGTATATAGCAATGGCTAAAAAAGTAGAAGCTTACATCAAGCTGCAAGTTGCAGCTGGTATGGCGAACCCTAGTCCACCAGTTGGTCCAGCTCTTGGTCAACATGGTGTTAACATCATGGAATTCTGTAAAGCGTTTAACGCTAAGACTGACTCAGTAGAGAAAGGTCTTCCAACTCCAGTTGTTATCACTGTTTACAGTGACCGTTCATTCACGTTCGTAACTAAGACTCCACCTGCAGCAGTTCTTCTGCTTAAAGCAGCTGGCCTTAAGTCTGGTTCTGGTCGTCCGAACACTGAGAAAGTAGGTACTGTAACTGACGCTCAGATCCAAGAGATCGCTGAGACTAAAGCTGCAGACATGACTGGTGCTGATATTGAAGCTATGAAGCGTTCAATTGCTGGTACTGCTCGCTCAATGGGCCTAGTGGTAGAGGGTTAATAAGATGGCTAAACTGACTAAGCGCATGCGCGTTATCCGTGACAAAGTTGACTCTACTCGTGAGTACGAAATCAACGAAGCTGTTGCTCTTCTAAAAGAACTAGCTACTGCTAAATTCAATGAAAGTGTTGACGTTGCAGTTAACCTAGGCATTGATGCACGTAAATCTGACCAAAACGTACGTGGTGCAACTGTACTACCAAACGGTACTGGTCGTGATATCCGTGTTGCTGTATTTACTCAAGGCGCAAACGCTGAAGCTGCTAAAGAAGCTGGCGCTGAGCTTGTAGGTATGGAAGATCTAGCTGATCTAGTTAAGAAAGGCGAGATGAACTTCGACGTAGTTATCGCATCTCCTGATGCAATGCGCGTTGTAGGTCAACTTGGTACTATCTTAGGTCCTCGTGGTCTTATGCCAAACCCTAAAGTTGGTACTGTAACTCCTAACGTTGCTGAAGCAGTTAAAAATGCTAAAGCAGGTCAGGTTCGTTACCGTAACGACAAAAACGGTATCATTCACACTACTATCGGTAAAGTGAACTTCGATGCCGCTCAACTACAAGAGAACTTAGAAGCTCTTCTAGTTGCACTGAAGAAAGCTAAGCCTTCTTCAGCGAAAGGTACTTTCATTAAGAAAGTAAGCATCTCTACTACTATGGGTGCAGGCGTAGCATTAGATCAGAACTCTCTGAAAACTAACGTAGCGTAATAATTTGCAGAAGCGATAAGTTAGTGTATAATTTGTCGCTTCCGAATTCGTGGCTGGGGCTAATTGCTTGCAGTTAGCCTCCGTCAAAGACCGTAGGTGTTTTTCGGAACTTAATATTTACCTACGTAGACGGTGCCAGAGCATGATTGATGTATGTCTTTCTTGGATCTGCGCCGTAAGACTCTCCTGCTATTTGAGCAGTGAGTGGTGTCAAACAATCCAGGAGCAAATCCAATGGCATTAAATCTTCAAGACAAAAAAGCAATTGTTGCTGAAGTCAACGAAGCTGCCAACGGTGCACTTTCTGCTGTTGTTGCTGACTCTCGCGGTGTTACTGTGGGTGCGATGACTACTTTACGTAAGCAAGCTCGTGAAGCTGGCGTATACGTTAAAGTTGTTCGTAACACACTAGCACGCCGTGCAGTGGAAGGAACTGACTTCGAATGTCTACAAGACGTTTTTGTTGGTCCTTCTCTAATCGGTTTCTCTAATGAGCACCCAGGTGCTGCAGCGCGTCTTTTTAAAGACTTCGCTAAAGAGAACAAAGCATTCGAGATCAAAGCAGCTGCATTTGAAGGCGCTGTTGCAAACGTTGAAGTACTAGCAACTCTACCAACTTACGACGAAGCTATCGCACGCTTAATGATGTGCATGAAAGAAGCGTCTGCTGGTAAACTTGTACGTACTATCGCTGCAGTACGTGATCAGAAAGAAGAAGCTGCTGCTTAATAGCAGAGTTTTATCTGATTACTATTTAAACTTATTGTTGACTTTAAAAGAGAATTGTTATGTCTATCACTAACGAGCAAATCCTAGACGCAGTTGCAGAAATGTCTGTAATGCAAGTTGTTGAGCTAATTGAAGCTATGGAAGAAAAATTCGGTGTTACTGCTGCAGCTGCAGTTGTAGCAGGCGGCGCAGCTGCAGATGCAGCTGAAGAGCAAACTGAATTCGACGTAATCCTAACAGCTTGTGGCGCTAACAAAGTTGCTGTAATCAAAGCAGTACGTGGCGCAACTGGTCTTGGTCTTAAAGAAGCTAAAGCAGTAGTTGACGGCGCTCCAGCACCTCTAAAAGAAGGCGTTGAGAAAGCTGAAGCTGAAGCTCTTAAAGCTCAATTAGAAGAAGCTGGTGCTTCTGTTGAAATCAAGTAATAATTATTTGATTTCATAGCCTTTTATGGCTATTGGCTGGTGGCAAATTGCCACCGGCCTTTTTGCGCTGTAGGGCAGTGGTAATTTTCACCTTGTTTTGTATCCACTGTCTAGCAAAAAAACGACCCTGATTTCATTGGGTTGTTCCTACACATAAACAACGTTTAGTCACTACCCCCCGTGTGTATTGGGGTAGTTTGGATCACTTATCAGCGATCTGAGGAACCTATGGTTTACTCTTATACCGAGAAAAAGCGTATCCGTAAGGATTTTGGTAAGCGTCCGCAAGTGTTGGATGCTCCATACTTGCTGTCGATCCAGCTTGATTCTTTCCAAAAATTTATCGAGCAGGATCCAGAAGGGCATTACGGTCTAGAAGCTGCCTTTCGCTCTGTTTTTCCAATCCAGAGCTACAATGGCAATTCCGAGCTGCAATACGTTAGCTATCGTCTCGGTGAGCCGGTCTTCGATGTTAAAGAATGTCAGATTCGTGGCGTAACTTATTCTGCTCCACTGCGTGTGAAGCTACGTCTTGTCATGTACGATAAAGACGCGCCGGCTGGCACTGTAAAAGACATTAAAGAACAAGAAGTTTACATGGGCGAAATTCCGCTCATGACAGATAACGGTACATTCGTTATTAACGGTACCGAGAGGGTTATCGTATCCCAGCTACACCGTAGCCCGGGTGTCTTCTTCGACAGCGATAAGGGTAAGACCCACTCCTCAGGTAAAGTGTTATATAACGCTCGCGTAATCCCTTACCGTGGTTCATGGTTGGATTTCGAGTTCGATCCTAAGGACAGTGTATTCGTACGTATCGACCGTCGTCGTAAATTACCTGCGTCTATCATCCTTCGTGCACTTAACTACACAACAGAACAGATCCTTGACATGTTCTTCGAAAAAATTCATTTCGAAGTTCAAGGTAAATCTCTTGTTATGGAGTTGGTACCGGATCGTCTACGTGGCGAAACTGCAAGCTTTGATATCGAAGCGAACGGTACAGTTTACGTAGAGCAAGGTCGTCGTATCACTGCTCGTCATATTCGCCAATTAGGCAAAGACGGCATTGATCACATCGAAGTACCAGTTGAGTATATCGTTGGTAAGATCGCATCACGCGATTACATCAACGAAGAAACCGGTGAACTGATTGTAGCGGCTAACCAGGAATTAAGCCTGGAAGCATTAGCACTTCTATCTCAGGCGGGTCACAAGTCTATTGAAGTTCTGTTTACGAACGATTTAGACCACGGTCCTTACATGTCAGATACCCTACGTATCGACAACACAACTGACCGTTTAAGTGCATTGGTAGAAATCTACCGTATGATGCGCCCTGGCGAGCCACCAACACGTGAAGCAGCTGAGCAACTTTTTGAAAGCTTGTTCTTCTCAGAAGATCGTTACGATCTATCTGCTGTTGGTCGTATGAAGTTCAACAGTTCTCTACTTCGTGAAGAGACTACAGGTCCTGGTATCTTAGACCACGCAGACATCATTGATGTTATGCGTAAACTGATCGATATCCGTAACGGTAAAGGTGAAGTTGATGATATCGACCACCTTGGTAACCGTCGTATTCGTTCAGTTGGCGAAATGGCTGAAAACCAATTCCGCGTTGGTCTAGTACGTGTTGAGCGTGCTGTTAAAGAGCGTCTAAGTTTAGGCGATCTTGATGCAATCATGCCTCAAGACCTAATTAACGCTAAACCTATTTCTGCGGCAGTGAAAGAGTTCTTCGGCTCTTCTCAGTTGTCACAGTTTATGGACCAAAACAACCCACTGTCAGAAGTTACTCACAAACGTCGTATCTCGGCGCTTGGTCCAGGTGGTCTGACTCGTGAGCGTGCTGGCTTTGAGGTTCGAGACGTACACGCGACGCACTACGGTCGTCTATGTCCTATCGAAACGCCTGAAGGTCCAAACATCGGTCTAATCAACTCGCTATCTGTTTTTGCGCGTTGTAACCCTTACGGTTTCTTGGAAACACCTTACCGTAAAGTGGTAGACGGAAAAGTTACAGACGATATCGAATACCTATCAGCAATCGAAGAAGGTCTATACGTTATTGCACAGGCTAACGCCGCGCTTAACGAAGACGGTTCATTTGCTGACGAATTGATCACTGCTCGTCAGAAAGGTGATTCAGGTCTGCACCCACGTGACCATGTTCAATACATGGACGTTGCAACCAACCAGGTTGTATCTGTGGCGGCATCTCTGATCCCGTTCCTAGAACACGATGATGCTAACCGTGCCCTAATGGGTGCGAACATGCAACGTCAGGCAGTTCCAACTATCCGTGCTGATAAGCCGCTAGTAGGTACTGGTATTGAGCGTCAAATCGGTGTTGATTCTGGTGTTACAGCTGTAGCTAAACGTGGTGGTACAGTTCAGTCTGTAGATGCATCTCGTATCGTTATCAAAGTTAACGACGACGAGTTGATCCCTGGTGAAGCAGGTATCGATATCTACAACCTAACTAAGTACACGCGTTCTAACCAGAACACATGTATTAACCAGCGTCCAACCGTGCTACCTGGCGAGCCAGTATCACGCGGTGATGTTCTTGCTGATGGTCCTTCAACAGACCTTGGTGAGCTAGCGCTTGGTCAAAACATGCGTATCGCGTTCATGCCTTGGAACGGTTACAACTTCGAGGATTCCATCTTAGTTTCTGAGCGTGTAGTTCAGGAAGATCGTTTCACAACAATCCACATTCAAGAGCTTTCTTGTGTGGCGCGTGATACGAAGCTGGGTTCTGAAGAAATCACTGCTGATATCCCTAATGTGGGTGAAGCTGCGCTTTCTAAGTTGGACGAGTCAGGTATCGTTTACATCGGTGCTGAAGTGAAGGGTGGTGACATCCTAGTTGGTAAAGTGACACCTAAGGGTGAAACACAACTAACACCAGAAGAGAAGCTTCTACGAGCTATCTTCGGTGAGAAAGCATCTGATGTTAAAGATTCATCTCTACGTGTTCCTGGAAGTGTTACTGGTACGATTATTGACGTACAAGTATTTACTCGTGATGGCGTTGAGAAAGACAAGCGTGCTCTTGAAATTGAAGAGATGCAGCTGAAAGAAGCGAAGAAAGATATCACAGAAGAATTCCAGATCCTTGAGGGTGGTCTTCTTGCTCGTGTTCGTACGCTTCTACTATCTGCGGGTTACGGCGAAGACAAGATTGCTTCAATGAACCGCGATGCACTATTCGCTGTTACGCTTGATGACGAAGCTTTACAAAACCAGTTGGAACAGCTTGCAGAGCAGTATGATGAACTGAAAGCTGAGTTCGATAAGAAGTTTGAAACTAAGCGTCGTAAGATCACTCAAGGTGATGACCTAGCACCTGGCGTACTTAAGATTGTTAAAGTATACCTAGCTGTTCGTCGTCGCATCCAACCGGGTGATAAGATGGCGGGTCGTCACGGTAACAAGGGTGTTATCTCTAAGATTAACCCTGTTGAAGACATGCCTTACGATGAGAAAGGTCAAACGGTTGATATCGTTCTGAACCCACTGGGTGTACCGTCTCGTATGAACATCGGTCAGATCCTTGAGACTCACTTAGGTCTTGCGGCGAAAGGTATCGGTGACAAACTTAACGATATGCTTAAAGAGCAGCAGGAGTTACACAAGTTCCGTAACTTCCTACAACGCGTATACAACCTAGGTGATACTCGCCAGAAAGTTGATATCGAAGCTCTTACTGATCAGGAAGTGCGTACTCTTGTACAAAACCTTCGTAAAGGTCTACCGATTGCAACACCTGTATTTGATGGCGCACCTGAGTCATCAATTAAAGAGTTGCTAAAATTGGGTGATCTACCTGAATCAGGTCAGCTAACGTTGTTTGATGGCCGTACTGGTGATGCATTTGAGCGTCCTGTAACTGTTGGTTACATGTACATGCTTAAACTGAACCACTTGGTTGATGACAAGATGCACGCCCGTTCTACCGGTTCTTACAGCCTTGTTACTCAGCAGCCGCTGGGTGGTAAAGCTCAGTTCGGTGGTCAGCGTTTTGGTGAGATGGAAGTATGGGCGCTTGAAGCATACGGCGCAGCATATACCCTTCAAGAAATGCTAACCGTTAAGTCAGATGACGTTAACGGCCGTACGAAGATGTATAAAAACATCGTTGACGGTGATCATCGTATGGAACCAGGTATGCCGGAATCATTCAACGTATTGTTGAAAGAAATCCGCTCGTTGGGTATTAACATCGAGCTGGAAGACGAATAAGACTGGGTTAGTCACCTATACTTATTAGTTACTCCGGTATAAATATGAAGGCGCCAGTAGACTGGCGCCTTTATGGGTCAACTCCTCACAGGAGCCGAATGTGAAAGACTTACTTAAGTTTCTGAAAGCACAACATAAGACCGAAGAATTTGATGCAATCAAAATCGGTCTAGCTTCACCTGACATGATCCGTTCATGGTCTTTTGGTGAAGTTAAAAAGCCAGAAACAATCAACTATCGTACCTTCAAGCCTGAGCGTGACGGTCTTTTCTGTGCACGTATCTTTGGCCCAGTAAAAGACTACGAGTGTCTTTGTGGCAAGTACAAGCGCCTGAAGCACCGTGGTGTGATCTGTGAAAAATGTGGTGTTGAAGTTACTCAGACTAAAGTACGCCGTGAGCGTATGGGTCACATTGAGCTTGCTTCACCTGTTGCCCACATCTGGTTCTTAAAGTCACTGCCATCTCGTATCGGTTTGTTAATGGACATGCCTCTACGTGATATCGAGCGTGTACTTTACTTTGAATCATACGTAGTTATTGAACCTGGTATGACCAACCTTGAGCGTAGCCAGCTGCTTTCTGAAGAGCAGTACTTGGATGCACTTGAAGAGTGGGGCGACGAGTTCGACGCTAAGATGGGCGCAGAAGCGGTTAAAGCACTTTTAGGCAACATGGACCTAAATGCTGAAATCGAAAATATGCGTGAAGAGTTAGAAGAAACTAACTCTGAAACTAAGCGTAAGAAGCTAACTAAGCGTCTTAAGCTAGTTGAAGCTTTCCTACAGTCAGGTAACAACCCAGAGTGGATGATCCTGTCTGTACTGCCAGTTCTACCGCCGGACCTACGTCCGTTGGTACCACTAGACGGCGGTCGTTTCGCGACTTCAGATCTGAATGATCTATACCGTCGTGTTATTAACCGTAACAACCGTCTGAAGCGTCTTTTAGACCTGGCTGCTCCTGATATCATCGTACGTAACGAAAAGCGTATGCTTCAGGAATCTGTTGATGCATTACTAGATAACGGTCGTCGTGGCCGCGCTATCACTGGCTCTAACAAGCGTCCTCTGAAATCTCTTGCTGATATGATCAAGGGTAAACAAGGTCGTTTCCGTCAGAACCTTCTTGGTAAGCGTGTAGACTACTCAGGTCGTTCTGTTATCACAGTAGGTCCATACCTACGTCTGCATCAGTGTGGTCTTCCTAAGAAGATGGCACTAGAGCTATTTAAGCCATTCATCTACGGTAAGTTAGAGACTCGTGGTCTTGCTACGACAATCAAAGCTGCTAAGAAGATGGTTGAGCGCGAAGAAGCAGTCGTTTGGGATATCCTAGACGAAGTTATTCGTGAACACCCAGTAATGCTTAACCGTGCACCAACACTGCACCGTCTAGGTATTCAGGCGTTTGAACCAATCCTAATCGAAGGTAAAGCGATTCAGCTTCACCCACTTGTGTGTGCGGCATACAACGCCGACTTCGATGGTGACCAGATGGCGGTTCACTTGCCGTTGACGCTAGAAGCACAGCTAGAAGCACGTGCTCTAATGATGTCAACAAACAACATTCTTTCACCAGCATCTGGTGATCCGATCATCGTACCTTCTCAGGACGTTGTATTGGGTCTTTACTACATGACGCGTGAGAAAATCAACGCGAAAGGTGAAGGCATGTACCTTGCTGGACCAGCTGAAGCTGAGAAAGCATACCGTACTAAGATGGCTGAGCTTCACGCTCGCGTTAAAGTACGTATTACAGAATATGTGAAAGACGAGCAGGGTAACTTTGTTGAGAATTCTCAACTTGTTGATACTACTGTTGGTCGTGCAATGCTATGGCCTATCGTACCGAAAGGTCTGTCATTTAGCCTTGTAAACACTGAAGCACTAGGTAAGAAGCAAATTTCTAAGCTTCTTAACACCTGTTATCGTAAGCTGGGCATGAAAGATACTGTTATCTTTGCTGACCAGATTATGTACACAGGTTTTGCTTACGCTGCACTTTCTGGTGTATCTGTTGGTATCGACGATATGGTTGTACCTGCGGCTAAATACACTAAGATCGCTGAAGCTGAAGCTGAAGTTGCTGAAATCCAAGAGCAGTTCCAATCAGGTCTTGTAACTGCTGGTGAACGTTACAACAAAGTTATCGATATCTGGGCTACAGCGAACGAACAAGTTGCTAAAGCGATGATGGATAACCTGTCTTTCGATACTGTTATTAACCGTGACGGTGAAGAAGAGCAGCAAAAATCGTTCAACAGCGTATACATGATGGCCGACTCTGGTGCTCGTGGTTCTGCTGCACAGATTCGTCAGTTGGCGGGTATGCGTGGTCTGATGGCTAAGCCAGATGGCTCAATCATCGAAACGCCGATCACTGCGAACTTCCGTGAAGGTCTAAACGTACTCCAGTACTTTATCTCTACTCACGGTGCTCGTAAGGGTCTTGCGGATACCGCACTTAAGACAGCAAACTCAGGTTACCTAACGCGTCGTCTAGTAGACGTAGCGCAAGACGTAGTGATCACAGCAGATGACTGTGGTACTTACGCTGGTATCACCATGATGCCTCTAATCGAGGGTGGTGATGTTAAAGAACAACTTGGTGATCGTGTTCTTGGTCGTGTTGTTGCTGAAGACGTTCTAAAACCGGGTACAGAAGAAGTTCTAGCACCACGTAATACGCTTCTTGATGAGAAGTGGTGTGAGATCCTAGAAGCAAACTCTGTAGACCAAGTTAAAGTACGTTCAGTTGTAACGTGTGAAAATGACTTCGGTTGTTGTAAGTTCTGTTACGGTCGTGACCTTGCTCGTGGTCACTTGGTTAACTCTGGTGAGGCAGTGGGTGTTGTTGCTGCTCAGTCAATCGGTGAACCGGGTACACAGCTTACGATGCGTACGTTCCACATCGGTGGTGCGGCATCAGCAGCAGCAGCAGACAATAGCGTTGTAGTGAAAACTACAGGTTCTATGAAGCTGCACAATGCTAAATTCGTAACGAACAATGCTGGCAAGCTTGTAATTACTTCTCGTGCATCTGAACTAAGCATCATTGATGAGTTCGGCCGTACGAAAGAGAACTACAAACTGTCTTACGGTACTATTTTAAGCAAAGGTGACGGTGCAGACGTTGTTGCTGGTGAAACAGTAGCTA
Source organism: Photobacterium sp. GB-72 (assembly GCF_003026095.1). Taxonomy (NCBI): domain Bacteria; kingdom Pseudomonadati; phylum Pseudomonadota; class Gammaproteobacteria; order Vibrionales; family Vibrionaceae; genus Photobacterium; species Photobacterium sp. GB-72. The sequence goes on from NZ_PYNV01000013.1 coordinate 11,512, forward strand.
ACTGGGAAGCGCACACCATGCCAATCATCACTGAAGTGGCTGGTCGTATCCAGTTCGTTGACATGATCGACGGCGTAACAGTTTCTCGTCAAACAGATGACCTAACAGGTCTATCTTCAAGCGAAGTAACTGATGCAGCAGCTCGTCCAGCAGCAGGTAAAGATATGCGTCCAGCTATCAAACTTGTTGATGCTGATGGTAATGATGTAATGATCCCTGGTACTGATATGCCAGCTCAATACTTCCTACCTGGTAAGGCGATTGTTCAGCTTGACGACGGCGCTATGGTTGGTATCGGTGATACGCTTGCACGTATTCCGCAAAAATCTGGCGGTAACAAGGATATCACGGGTGGTCTACCACGCGTTGCTGACTTGTTCGAAGCACGTAAGCCAAAAGAACCAGCTATCTTGGCAGAAATTACCGGTACAGTATCGTTCGGTAAAGAAACTAAAGGTAAGCGTCGCTTGATCATCACACCAAGTGAAGGTCAGCCGTACGAAGAGATGATCCTGAAGCATCGCCAACTTAACGTTTTCGAAGGCGAAAAAGTTGAGAAGGGTGACGTAATCGCTGATGGTCCAGAAACTCCGCACGATATTCTACGTCTACGTGGTGTACACGCAGTTGCAGAATACATCGTTAACGAAGTTCAGGAAGTTTACCGTCTACAGGGCGTTAAGATTAATGATAAGCACATTGAGACTATCATTCGTCAGATGCTACGTAAGGTAACTATCACTGTTGCTGGTGATTCTGAGTTCCTAGAAGGCGAGCAAGTTGAATTCTCTCGCGTAACGATTGCTAACCGTCAGCTTGAAGCTGAAGGTAAGACTCCTGCAAGTTACTCTCGTGACTTACTAGGTATCACTAAAGCATCGCTTGCGACTGAGTCATTCATCTCAGCAGCATCGTTCCAGGAAACAACGCGCGTACTAACAGAAGCTGCTGTTTCTGGTAAGCGTGATGACCTACGTGGTCTGAAAGAGAACGTAATCGTGGGTCGTCTGATCCCAGCGGGTACAGGTTTCTCTTACCACCAACGTCGTCAATTGCAGCGTGATGTTGAGCTTGAGCCAGTAGCACCACAAGTTGATGCAGAGCAAGCCTCTCAAGACTTAGCGGCACTATTGAATGCAGGTCTTAACGACGAGAATTAATTCTCAACGTAACTGATTCTAAAAGGCATCCTTCGGGGTGCCTTTTTTATTGTTTGTAATAAATATCAGGCTAGTGGACGGGTTATGTAAGAGGGAAAAAGAAGGTGTTGGATAGTGTGTAATGAAGTGGCAGCCTATGTTACTGCCACATATTATAATGGCTAGGCTATGCGCCAGGAGGACAAGATAGACTGTCGCTGATCAGCTCAATCAGTTTGTCTTCAAGGGCAAAGCGAAGTTCCATTAGCTCACCCACTTGAGATAAATCTTCATCAAATTTTTCAAGTAAATCGTCTTTTTTGACTTCACTGTATTTATCATTGAAGTTCAATAATGGATCTGTCGTTAAAGTGATTTTTGCGTAAAGAGTGGAAATTTCTTCGGTAGGTGAATAACCTGTTTGATGCCAGCGCTCCATTACGTTATCGTAAATTTTGAAGTGACCCGCTGAAATATAATCAACCAGAGCTTCACTGAATAACGATAATTGAGAGGCGGTAGGAAGTTGGCGGTTAGCCTCTTCTTTCGGGGCTAAGCCTGCTAGTTTACAAAAATCGATAAGCAGTTGTTGACGCATCATCAGCCATTGGTCAATGACGTCATTATGACCGCCCCATTCTTTTTTGACTTGTTCGAATTTACTAAGCATGAGCACGTCCTCATGGTCATGTCGATATCGTTAAATCGATAGTCGATGATCTTTCTCTTTTAAAGAGAGCTAGTTGTTCGGATAACTACTTGGTTTAAACTTTAGATTGCCAGTAAATTTACGCAGCCGCAAGGATGAAAGTAATAAAAATGTTAAAAAATGAGAATTTGGCATATTGCTGCGAAACCCTGAATGGTAAAATACTACTTGAAAATAGTAAGCTTCCATTGCGAGCAATGTCTGATTTAGCGACTAAGATGAGTGATATTCGACAAATAGGTACGTTTAATGGGATACCTGTTTATTGGGGAGAAGCTAAGTTTTTAGACGATTCAGACGTTTTCTATAGTTTGCGCGAATTATTAAATGAAGATTCAGGGCTTTTTAATCTTGTCGGACGAGCAATCCAATTATCTCATATGCTCTATCAACAACACTTTTGCGGACGCTGTGGTCATGAAGCAATGTTGTGTGAAGACCAATTGGCAATGCAGTGTCAAATTTGTAAGGCAATAGATTATCCACGTGTTTCGCCTTGTATTATTGTCGCGGTACGTAAAGATGAGAAAATTTTGCTCGCGCAGCATCCCCGACATAAAACAGGTATGTATACCGTGATTGCGGGTTTTGTTGAAACCGGTGAAACACTAGAGCAATGTGTTGCACGTGAAGTATTGGAAGAAACAGGCATTACTGTTGCGAATATTCAATACTTTGCTAGTCAGCCGTGGGCATTTCCCTCTAATCTGATGATGGGATTTACTGCTGATTACGCCAGTGGTGATATTAAGCCTGATTATGAAGAGTTAACCGACGCAATCTGGGCTGATGCGGAGCATTTACCTCAGTTACCGCCACAAGGGACAATCGCACGTCGGTTAATAGATCATACGCTGTCTTTTTCAAGCTCGCCCTGTAATGATTAACAATCAGGTTTAACGCGTTATCGTATCGTTATTTCCTATTGATAGAATAAGATATGTTCTATTTTGTTCTGAGTAATGAATGATACAATAAATGCAGAATTTACCCATGGAGTCTCAAATGAGCGAATTAAAGAATGACCGCTACCTACGTGCGTTGTTAAAACAGCCTGTTGATTACACGCCGGTGTGGATGATGCGCCAAGCGGGTCGTTATCTCCCAGAATACCGTGAAACACGTAGCGTTGCAGGTGACTTTATGTCGCTATGTAAGAACGCTGAGCTAGCAAGTGAAGTCACATTGCAGCCACTGAAGCGTTTCCCGCTTGATGCTGCTATCTTGTTCTCAGATATCTTGACGATTCCTGATGCAATGGGTCTTGGCTTATACTTCGAAGCTGGCGAAGGACCTAAATTCCAACGTCCTATTACTTGTAAAGCTGACGTAGATAAAATTGGTTTACCCGATCCTGAAGGTGAGCTGCAATACGTAATGAATGCCGTTCGTCAAATTCGTCATGATCTGCAAGGTGAAGTACCATTGATTGGCTTCTCTGGTAGCCCATGGACATTGGCGACTTACATGGTTGAAGGTGGTAGCTCTAAAGCTTTCACTAAGATCAAGAAGATGATGTATGCAGAGCCACAAACACTACACCTATTGCTAGATAAGTTAGCGGATAGTGTTACTGAATACCTAAATGCACAGATCAAAGCCGGTGCACAGGCTGTGATGGTATTTGATACTTGGGGTGGTGTGTTAACTCCACGTGATTACAACGAATTCTCGCTGCGTTACATGCATAAGATTGTAGATGGCTTAATTCGTGAAAATGAAGGTCGTCGTGTACCAGTTACGCTGTTCACTAAAAATGGTGGCATGTGGCTTGAGCAAATCGCAGCAACGGGCTGTGATGGCGTAGGCTTAGATTGGACCATTGATATCGCAGAAGCGAAACGTCGCATCGGTGATAAGGTTGCACTACAAGGTAATATGGATCCATCCATGCTTTATGCGCAACCTGAACGTATTCGTCAAGAAGTAGCAACGATTCTTGAAGGTTTTGGCGATGGTGGTACAGGCCATGTCTTTAACTTAGGTCATGGTATTCACTTGGATGTTCCGCCTGAAAATGCTGGTGTGTTTGTTGAAGCCGTGCATGAATTATCAAAGCCTTACCATAAGTAATTTGCCAAATTGATATGATAAAACTGAAACCCACGTAATTGCGTGGGTTTTTTTTATCTCTAAACTTGGTCTTTGATTGCTAAATGCTGGTGGACGTATTGGCGAATATAAGGGACGACGTCTAATTCAAACCATGGATTCTTTTTAAGCCAAATGGCATTACGAGGCGATGGGTGAGGCAATGGAATGTAGCGTGGTGCCCATTGTTGCCATTGCCTTACGGTTTCTGTGAGTGTTTTCGGCTTATCTTGTAAATAATAGTTTTGTGCGTATTGTCCGATCAGTAATGTCATACCGATATTAGGCATCAGATCAAGCACTGGCTGATGCCATTTTGGTGCACACTCTGGGCGAGGCGGTAAATCACCAGTTTTCCCTTTTCCGGGATAACATAAACCCATCGGCATAATGGCAATGTGTTCTGGGTTATAGAAGGTATCTTTGTCCAACCCAAGCCATTGGCGTAGACGATCACCGCTAGGATCATTGAATGGGATCCCTGTTTGATGGACTTTTAATCCGGGCGCTTGTCCAATAAGCAATAACCTAGCTTTAGAGCTAAATTGAATCACAGGCCGTGGTACTAGGTGATCTTTGCAGATCTCGCAGTGGTGAATAAGATCGCGTAAGTTATCAACTTGTTTCATCTTAGTTGTACGTTCAAATATAGTTGCACTTTTAATATCCACTTTTAAAATCAATAAGATAATTTAGATCTTGCTGTTGTTTAAAGCGGAGGTAATTAGTTTTGAATATCTCTATGACTTGTTCTGGAAAACTTTCCGCCGCTATATGTGGAGTGATACTGATTTTTGGATGATGCCAAAAAGGATGATCTTGGTTAAGTGGCTCTTGCTTGAACACATCAAGGTAAGCATGGTTGAGTTGTTTATTATCAAGCGCATTAATTAAGTCTGATTCAACAACAGTATTACCTCTACCAACATTGAAAAAAAGTGCATTACGACAGTGCGACCAGCATTGTTGGTTATAGATATCATTCGTGTGTTCTGTTGATGGCAGAATAGAAACAATCACATCAGCCTTGCTGAGTGCGTGCTGCAATTCTGTAATTGGATATGTTTGAGTAAAATCAGTAGAGGCTGATAAGCCTTGCCTGTTGACACCAATGACCGAGAAGTTCAATGCTTTTGCCGTTTTTGCGAGTATACAGCCGATGCTTCCTGTTCCTATGATTACCATGGTTTTACCACTGACAGATTGATAAGGGATTGGCTGCCATAAAGATTGTGTTTGTTGCTGTGCGTATTGGTGGAAGTGACGATAGTAATTAAGGCACTGACCAATAACATATTCACTGATCAAAGGGCCAAAATATCCTTTAACGTTAGTGAGTAAATAATCTTGTCGTAGATAAGGTTTAATGAGGGCATCAATACCTGCAAATGTTGATTGTAACCACTTTAGTTTGGGTAATTGTTCGAGTTGGTTGGCGATCAAAGGAGGATCCGCTAGAATTATGCTTGCTTGCGAAGGATCATCGGTTAAGCAAAGGTCCGGTAACTGCGCCTGTGCCAATAATTGGGTATAGCGTTGTTGTTGCTTTGATATTACTGAAACTTTGATCATGCTTTTCCTTTAGCCTTATTCGTTTATCAAGTAAACTTCACTTCAAATCACTACTGTAGATTATCTCATGCTTAAAAATCCGATCCAGTTACGCTTAGAAAAATTAGAACCGTGGCAACACCTGACATTTATGGTGTCTTTGTGTGAGCGTATGTACCCAAATTATGTATTTTTCTGTGCAGAAACAGGATTTGCTGATTCTTATAAATATCGAGTGATCTTAGATAGCGTCTGGGAGATTTTGACCGTTAAAAACGCCAAAATTAACTTCGAGAATCAGCTAGAAAAATTAGAAGATATGGTGCCAAGCGAAGATGAGTTTGATATCTACGCGGTAAGCCCTGCGATTGATGCGTGTGTTGCACTTGCTGATCTTCTGCATGCGATGTTAGATCGTGATCTTATGATGGAAACAGTGATCAAACTAAGTGCTTTATCGGCAGAAACTGTTGCTAATCTTGAGTACGCACAAACAGGTATCGAGATCACTAACGATAATCAAAAAGAAAATGAAGCAGTATGTGCGGAATGGGATACCCAGTGGGCGATTTTCCGTGCATTAAAAGAAGCAGAAACACGTGATATTGAATTGATTAAAGATCTTCGTGCAGAGTTGCGTGATGAGCCTGTCAGTAATATCGGTATTGAGCTCTAACAGCTAATATCGCCATGACAGTAAAAAAAGAGCCTAAGGGCTCTTTTTTTGTATCGGGTGAAAGTGCGTTGTTCAGCATAAAAATATTTCGTTATATAAGCAAAATATCGTAGAAAAGACGGTTATTTCATCATTTGTATTGTTTGTGTTTCAGTATGTTTGGGGTTTGTGAAGTTTTTAGTTCTGGTTTTTAATTTAAACGCCAGTGAATATCACTGCTTGGTGATTTAAATTTGCACCATTACACTTATTTTATTTTGGCTATTGTAATTCGATCCCTTCACCGTTTATAACGTTACAGCGCCGTAGCACATTGTTTATGGCAATAATGGTTTATTCACGAGGAGGTACAATGCATACATTTATAGCAATGACATTCGCTACCTGTTTTTGTGGTCGTAATATTACTGCGCAATATGCGATGTGTGACGGTAATATCCGCCAACTCCTCATGCTCTCTCTAAAACGTATTTAGAGCTGGCTGCTTATATTTAAACATTACTGTCAGCTTGCGAAGAAGCTGATAGGTCCTTTGAAACATATTCCCATCTCGCTTCCTCCAAGCTGAAAGTCACAATCAAAGGAATACTATGTTAAGTGCACGCAATATTGCCGCATTAGGCTTTATGACATTCGCCATGTATTTAGGCGCGGGAAACTTAATCTTCCCTCCATTCTTAGGTTATCAAGCTGGTGATAACTTTCTAAGTGGCATGACAGGCTTTCTTTTAACTGGAGTGGGTTTACCTGCGATTGCGCTGGTGATTGTCGCTTGGGTTCGAGGCTCTGATAACTTAACCGCTGCATTACCGAAACCTTTAGCAACTAGCTTTTGGGTGATGTTGTTTATTGTGATTGGTCCTGCTTTTATTATTCCTCGTACGATCACCGTGGCTTACCAATTTAGTCTTGCTCCCTTCATGGGTGATGTTGGTCTTATTCCTTTTTCTATAGCATTTTGTATCGCCGCTATTTTGTTCTCGTTATATCCCGGTAAGCTGGTGGACACTTTAGGTAAATGGTTAACGCCAATACTGCTAACGATTTTAGGTGTGATGGCTGTTGTCGCTATTTTATATCCTTCAGGTTATGTCACTGAAGCGACGGGAGCTTATGTTAATGGGGCGATGGCTGAAGGTTTAACCCAAGGTTATATGACGATGGATGCATTAGGATCGATTGGTTTTGGCTGGGTTATCTTCCGTGCTATTGAAGGTATGGGCGTTAAAGAGCCTAAAGCCATTGCAAAATACACCTTAATTGCGGCGCTTATGTATTCAAGTGCAATGGCATTAGTGTACTTGTCTCTTGCTTATATTGGCGTAACAAGCGAAGGGCTGGGATTAAACTTCACTAATGGTGGTGAGATCTTAACCGCTTTCACCAATTATCATTTTGGTGTGTTTGGTACTTTGTTATTAGGTGCGGTATTGGTATTGGCGTGCTTAACAACAGCGATTGGGGTGACAACTGCGGGGAGTGAGTTTTATAGCCGTACTTTCACACCGGTGACCTATCGTAAAAGTGTTATTGTGATCATGGTGCTATCAGGCATTATTGCTAACGTTGGCTTATCGCAATTGTTGAAAGTGACATTACCTGTGGTTGTTGCGTTACACCCTATTGCGATTTCATTACTGATTATTGCACCACTGCGTCATCAGTTATCACAAAAGATGGTATTGGCAACCTTAGCCGTTGCGATGATTTTTGGCTGTATTGATGCAACGCATATTCTTGAAGCGATGCCAGCACAGATGGATAAGATACTAGAGGCTAACCTACCGTTATATCACTATTACGCAGGTTGGATTTTGCCGACGGTAATCACCTTGGTTATCGGATTAATTGCGCAGCGTTTGACAGTAAAACGCCAAGTACTGACTAAAGAATACTAATGTACTGAGTGGTTTAAAGAGATAATAAAAAAGGGACCGAAAGGTCCCTTTTTTCATGATGGAGGATTATTTTTCTTCATCATTATTTTGAATTACACCATGCTTTTTCTTCCACTTTTCCCAACGCTGGAAAGCCAGTTGCTGCATGTCAGTATTTTTATCGGCTTCATCGACAATTTCTTCACCTACCAGGCTTTCGAAAATATCTTCTAAGGTCACCAGACCTTGTACTGTGCCGTATTCGTCAACGATTAAGATAAGCTGTGAACGTTCCTGCATTAAGCGCTCAAAAGCCTTAGGTACGCTAACGTTATTCATAATAACGGGTAGTGGGCGCATTAATACACCGAGTTCTTGGCCCCCTTTACCCGCTTGGCTTTCAGCAAATAGCTCTAGGCGGTGAACGAAACCGACAATGTTGTCACTCTGCTCGCTATATACCAATGGACGAGAGAACGGGCTATTTTTATGCTGAGACAAGAATTCATTAATGGTTTGCTCTGCATCAACACGGAATAGCACCGGACGTGGCGTCATAATTTTCGTTACGCTTACATCACGGAATTGCAGTAAGTTGGTTAGGATTTTTGACTCGCCTTCACCTAATTCACCTGTTTCGTGTGCTAATAACGCCATTGCTGAAATTTCATCACGTAATTTTGGTTGCTCATGACCGCGTGATAAACGACGAGTAATTTGCTCTGATACCCACACTAGAGGGATCAAAAGCAATACCATCCAACGCAACATAGTCGCTGAGAATGGTGCAAGTTGACGCCAGTAAGTTGCACCAATGGTTTTTGGCACAATTTCAGACAGTAATAAAATACCTATGGTTAATACGCCCGAGAACACACCTAACCATTCACTACCAAATACGATAGTCGCTTGTGCACCTGCGGTTGCAGCACCTATGGTGTGAGCGATGGTGTTTAGGGTCAAGATCGAGGCAAGAGGCCGATCAATATTATCTTTGAGCGCGGTGAGTTTTGCCGCCGCAGGGTGGTTTTGTTGGCGTAATGTGGCGATATAACTTGGTGAAATACTAAGTAACACCGCTTCTAATACGGAACAAATAAACGAAACACCAATCGCAACGGAGATGTAAATCGTAAGGAGTACCATGTCAACCTATCAGTAAATTAGCGAATATCAGCTATATTAATCGGGGCTGGGCAGAATAAATACAACTATTTTTATGCGGTATTTGGTAACATTTTGTGAACTTGCGCTCAGATTGTGGTTAAAGAGTCCGCACCTGAGTCGAATAAAGCAGACAAACCTTTGCCACACGGGCTTCTTTTGAATTAGAGTTGTCTCGTCTTACGAAAAACCTTAGAAGGGAAACCTAATGAACAAGACCCAACTGATTGACCTGATCGCAGAAAAAGCGGATCTATCTAAAGCACAAGCAAAAGCAGCTTTGGAATCTACTCTTGACGGCATTACTGATGCGCTAAAAGACGGTGACCAGGTTCAACTAATTGGCTTTGGTACATTTAAAGTAAACCATCGTGCAGCTCGCACTGGCCGTAACCCACAAACTGGTGCTGAAATTCAAATTGCTGCAGCTAACGTTCCTGCGTTTGTTGCTGGTAAAGCACTAAAAGATGCATTGAAGTAATTGTGATACCGCCAGAATGAATTATTCATCTGGCGGTTTTTTTATGTCTAAAATTTCATTTCTCTTTTCTTTTCTTCTTCCTCTCATTCTCACTGGATGTGTTGCAGGAAACCTTGCTGATAACACCGCATTGCCGATCACTAGAGTGAATGTTGCTGAGCAAAAAGTAGATGGTACATATATCTATTGGTATTTATCCCGTCAGAATGCTCCAGAGCGGCTAGGAGAGCGTGTGTACAGTACTAAGCAAGGTGATTATCAAAGTGATTACCAATGGCAGTCAGGTAAGCTTAAAACGCTGTTACAACAGGGTGAGCGGTTAATCGATGGACAGCAAGTTCCCTTTGAATTACAACTTCGCTTCGATAGCCAAGGCGTCGCAGTTTATCAACGCTATAAAGAAGATGGGCATATCTTACCGTTAACGACAAATGAAATAACGGAGCTCAAACAGCACAGCGAATATTTAGTCCATCGGATTGAACGACTAAAAAGATCAAAACAGTATTTTGAGCAAGGCTATAGACAGCAACAACAGCAGATCTCTTGTCAAACTCAACAGCCGATCACGATTGATGATCCTAATGTATTATCCGCATTTTCCCCATCGGGATATTGGACGGCTATTGGCGAGCAGAAAAACGGTAGGTTAAGAATTCATAAGTTGTTATCGGGTGTGGTGAGTGAGACTTGTCTACAAGCACCGACACTGATTGATACGAAGCAATAAATGCTTGCAAAAAAGACAATAAAAAACGCGCTGATTAAGCGCGTTTTTTAACTTAGGGAGAATGCGTTTTATTGCTGTTGCTCACGAGCAATAGCGCGATAACCAATATCGTCACGATGGAACATGCCATCCCACGAAATTTGTTTTGCCAACGTATAAGCACGCTGTTGTGCTTCTAAGACAGTATCGCCCATCGCGGTTGCACACAGCACACGACCACCGTTAGTGACGATATCGCCTTGATTATTCGTTGTGCCGGCGTGGAAGACTTTCTCGCCAGCCACTTCTTGTTGCGGCAAGCCTGAAATCACATCACCCTTGTTGTAGCTTGCTGGATAGCCGCCAGCGGCTAAAACAACACCGATAGAAGCGCGTGGATCCCATTTCGACTCTACGGTATCTAGCTTGCCATCAATCGCTGCTAAACATAGCTTAACCAAATCAGACTGCATACGTAACATGATAGGTTGAGTTTCCGGATCACCAAAGCGACAGTTGTATTCGATCACTTTTGGGGTGCCATCGCTCATGATCATCAAGCCAGCATAAAGGAAACCTGTATAAGGTGCGCCTTCTGCGGCCATCCCTTCAACTGTTGGGTAGATCACTTCTTTCATCACGCGGTCATGGATATCTTGTGTTACAACAGGGGCTGGTGAATAAGCGCCCATGCCACCCGTGTTAGGGCCAGTATCGCCATTTCCAACACGTTTATGATCTTGGCTGGTGGCCATAGGTAGAACGTTTTTACCGTCTACCATTACGATGAAACTGGCTTCTTCACCATCTAAGAACTCTTCGATAACTACGCGGTGTCCGGCTTCACCAAATGCATTGCCAGCGAGCATATCGCGTACGGCATCTTCGGCTTCTTGCTCTGTCATTGCGACAATCACGCCTTTACCTGCTGCTAAGCCATCCGCTTTTACTACAATCGGTGCGCCTTTTTGCTTTAAGTAAGCAAGAGCGGGGTCGATTTCAGTAAAGTTTTGATATTCCGCCGTTGGAATATTGTGGCGAGCAAGGAAGTCTTTAGTGAAAGCTTTAGAACCTTCAAGTTGTGCTGCGGCTTCTGTTGGACCAAAGATGGGCAGTTTAGCTGCGCGGAACGCATCAACCACACCAATAACCAGTGGCGCTTCTGGGCCGACAATGGTTAAACCAATTTGATTATTTTGCGCAAATTCAACTAATGCTGCGATGTCTTCAACACCAATCTCAACATTTTCCAGTTTAGGTTCAAGTGCTGTTCCTGCATTACCAGGAGCAATAAATACCGTTTCTACTTGTGGGTTTTGTGCAACTTTCCAGCCTAATGCGTGTTCACGGCCGCCGTTACCAATGATCAGTACTTTCATCGTTAATCCTTATTGCTTCGCGCTAAATACTTAAAAATCTCTGCTCTTTAAAAAAGAGCAGAGACTAAATCGATAGTTTTATTCACTTAAGTTTGTGATGACAACTTAGTGGCGGAAGTGGCGCATACCGGTAAATACCATCGCCATACCATGCTCGTCAGCAGCAGCAATGACTTCATCATCACGCATTGAACCACCCGGTTGGATAACACAAGTAATGCCTGCTTCTGCTGCGGCATCAATACCATCACGGAACGGGAAGAATGCATCTGATGCCATTACGCTACCCGCGACTTCTAGGTTTTCGTCAGCGGCTTTGATACCTGCAATTTTGGCAGAATAAACGCGGCTCATTTGGCCTGCACCAACACCGATGGTCATATTGCCTTTTGCATACACAATCGCGTTTGATTTCACGTATTTCGCTACTTTCCAGCAAAATAGTGCATCACGCAGTTCGTCTGTGGTTGGTTGACGTTTAGTGACAACGGTTAAATCATCAACCGATACCATACCTTGGTCACGGTCTTGAACCAATAAACCACCATTTACACGTTTAACGTCAAAACCCGTGGTTTTGGTTGTCCATTCGCCACACTCAAGAAGACGTAAGTTTTTCTTGGTTGCAACAACGGCTGCCGCCTCTGCTGATACTTTCGGCGCGATAATAACTTCGACAAATTGACGATCAACAATCGCTTGTGCAGTTGCTGCATCTAATTCACCGTTGAACGCAATAATGCCGCCAAATGCTGAGGTAGGGTCAGTTTTGTAAGCGCGATCGTAAGCTTCAAGTAAATTGTCCCCGAGTGCGACACCACATGGGTTAGCATGTTTTACAATCACACAAGCGGGTAAATCGAATTCTTTCACACACTCAAGTGCTGCATCTGTATCGGCGATGTTGTTGTATGATAGCGCCTTACCTTGAAGTTGCGTTGCCGTTGCGACAGAAGCTTCTTGTGGGTTGGCTTCAACATAGAATGCTGCTGCTTGGTGGCTGTTTTCACCATAGCGCATGTCTTGTTTTTTCTCGAATTGCTGATTGAAAGTGCGTGGAAACTTCGATTCCTCGTCACCTTCTTTGTTGTCGCCGTAAGATGGCACCATAGTACCAAAGTAGTTGGCGATCATACCGTCGTAAGCTGCAGTATGTTCAAAAGCTGAGATAGCTAAATCGAAACGTGTTGCCTGAGTTAGTGAGCCATTGTTGGTGCTAATTTCTGTTAGTACGCGGTCGTAATCGTGCGCATTAACGACAATCGCTACATCTTTATGGTTTTTTGCTGCAGAGCGAACCATTGTTGGACCACCGATGTCGATGTTCTCAACTGCGTCGGCGAGCGTACAACCGGCTTTGGCAACAGTTTCAGCAAAAGGATAAAGGTTAACAACAACCATATCGATAGGGTTAATACCGTGCTTTTCCATTACTTCGTCGTCAGTACCACGACGGCCTAGTACGCCACCGTGAACTTTTGGGTGAAGGGTTTTTACACGGCCATCCATCATTTCTGGGAAACCGGTGTAATCAGAAACTTCAGTGACTTGAATGTTTTTCTCGGCAAGTAAACGAGCGGTACCGCCTGTCGATAAGATTTCTACGCCGCGATTGGCAAGAGCCTGTGCGAATTCCACAATACCTGTTTTGTCTGATACGCTGATCAGTGCACGGCGAATAGGACGAGCGTTTTCCATGGCTACTATCTCTTTTAATTACACGGTGAATAGAATATTTCCCAAGACCAAGCCCATTTGGTGTGAATTGGTTTTGGGAAATATCCTGATTCTCATCACATCAACAAAGTTTGGGTGATGACAATAGTGATTTATCAATAATGGTCATTTGTGTGTAATGTGACCATTATTTTACATGAATAGGAAGATTACGCAAACGTTTGCTTTTTTGGGCGTCTTTAGGAGAAATGAGCAAGATGGCGATGTATTTGATTGGTCAATTAGCAAAGTTATGTCAGGTCAGTAGCGATACATTACGGTTTTACGAAAAAAATGATTTGCTCCAGCCTGCAGGCCGAAGCGACAGTGGTTATCGTTTATATAGTGATGATAATTTATCGCGAGTTAAATTTATCTTACGGGCCAAAGCTATTGGCTTAAGTTTGGAAGAAATTCGTGAGCTATTAGATATCCGACTGGAAGCTAGTCAACATAGTTGTGCGGAAGTAAAAGCGATCACCCAAGCTAAGCTTGACGAAGTGGATATGAAAATAAAGGAACTCTCGCGTATTCGACGCGCGTTAAAAAAGATCAATGATGCGTGTTGTGGCCATGTGGATGATGATGCGAGCCATTGCTCAATCCTTGAGGCCTTGAACGATAGCTGTGATACGCCAGATCCTATCGGTGACACCAAGTCATGTTGTTCAAGGCACAAGAAATAGAACGTATAAATTAATCGCTGGTGGCTTCTTTTGCATTTTGGATCGCATCTTTTGTGGTATCACGGAAAAAGTGTCCCGTTGCTTTGGTTGCATCACGGGTCGCGTGACCAATCTCAGTGAAGCCATCTTTAATATTTTGTTTATCGCTACTGCTACAACCAACTAATGGTAACGAAGCGATCAGTAGTACCGCTAAAACATGTTTATTTAACATCTGAGATCCCTTGATAAAATTTCAAAGACTAGTGTAGCGTTTTTTTATCATGAACCAAGTTAAATTCATGTCATGAATATCGTGATTAGCGTCATTATATTTCATTAGGGCATTGTGAAATTTTGTGATAATTTCCAGTCAAAAGCGTATCGCTAATACGAATTAAAGATAAGGAAAATCGATGTTAAAAGTAAATGAATATTTTGATAGCCAAGTAAAATCAATTGGCTTTGAATCTTCGGGTGATCATGTCAGTGTTGGCGTAATGGCACCTGGCGAATATACTTTTGGTACTGTAGCACCTGAGCGTATGACGGTGGTTAAAGGTGCATTAACTGTAAAACTACCAGGCCATGTTGACTGGGAAACTTACAACGCAGGCGATAACTTTGAAGTTCCAGGTGACAGTTCATTTAATGTGAAAGTATTGGTTACTACTGCTTATCTTTGTGATTACTTATAATTTTAAATTATAGTGATTATCTAAAAGCTTCACTTCGGTGGAGCTTTTTTGTTTGCCGCTGTTTGATATCTCTATGCCGATCCTCGTTCAATTAATTGTGGCGGTAAAATAAACTGTTGTGCCGTTTCATTATGAACCGTCATTTTTGCGAGTAACCGTTGTCCTGCAAGTTGACCCATTTGTCGCGTAGGAGAGCTGATCATGGTTAGGCTTGGCTGAGTTAAAGCCGCTTCAGGGGTATCATCAAACCCAATTAAGCCGATTTGTTGACCAATATAGTTATCTTTTCCGACACTTTTCCCTACCCGTTGAATACCATACATCGCCCCTAATGCAATGGCTGGTCGGTGGCATAATAGCGCGGTAATTTTAGGATGCTGAGTTAGCAGTTGTTGAACATGATCCGCGGCTTGGCACTGGTTATTCTGAGCTTCAATTATCCATTCATTTTTAAACGGTAAGCCATATTGCATTAATGTCGTGCCATAGCCGCCAATACGCTCAGCACGGGTGAGTGAGTCACTGCTGCCACCAATATACGCAATATGACGATGACCTTGTTGGATCAAGTGCTGAGTTGCAAGGATTGCGGCTTGATGATTATCAGGCCCAATATAATCGACCTCATTATTCACGGCGGAGCGGGCCAAGCAAACCGCAGGAATATTGGCTTGTTTTGCCATTTCGAGTACTTTGTTGGTTGCTTCTCTTACCGGGCTAAATGCAATACCTGCGACACCTTGTTGGATCATCGATTGGACACATTGGATTAATTTGTCTGCTTGATGGTTGGACTGAGCAAGAAATAACATATGGTCATGTTGTTCAAGCTCATCGCTTAACCCTGCCGTGACTTCGGTATAAAAGGGATCTGTAATATCCGCTAAGATCCAGCCGATCAAATTTGAGTGATTGGATCGTAAATTCGCTGCGGCGTTATTGCGAACATAGCCTAAGGCTTCAACTGCTTGATTGACCTTGTCGATTGTCGCTTTTGATATACGGCCTTTATTGCCCAGCACCAAAGAAACAGTAGAAACGGAGACGCCGGCATAGTCGGCAACATCGGTGATCTTTACTTTGCTTGATTTAGCCATTAGATAGTTAATTACCCTGTATTTATCTATCAATATAAAACGTTATATCTATAATCCGAATATTAACAGGATCACAGTTTTTAATATGTGTTATGGCGCGAGATATGTTCCGTGATCTCGATGCCGATAAAAGTTGATAAAACGTTTTATCATTTATTTCGTAATTCAGCAAAAGCGTTGGCAGAAGTTTTGAGCTCATCTTCGTCGACGTTTTTTTTCAACAAAGTGATAAAACGTTTTACCACTTTGTTTTTGACGAAGATAAAACAGTGATCAGGTGACAATGATGTCTAAATCTGCAAATAAAACAACGCTATGGGAATTTTTCCAAAGCTTAGGTAAAACGTTTATGTTGCCAGTGGCACTTTTGGCGTTTTCCGGTATTTTACTGGGTATTGGTAGCTCGTTATCAAGTGCTGCAGTAAAAGAAAGTATGCCTTTTCTTGATAATACCGTACTGCAATTGCTGTTCATGTGGATGACCAAAGTTGGTTTGGTTGCATTTATCTATTTACCTATCATGTTTGCCGTAGCCATTCCTCTTGGCCTTGCTCGTGAAGAAAAAGGTGTTGCCGCGTTTGCCGGTTTTGTTGGTTACGCAGCACTTAACTTATCGATTAATTTTTACCTAACAGTGGCTGGCGTATTAGGCAATGCGACCGAAGAAAAAGCCTACGGTGTGAAGTCTGTTTTAGGCATAGAGTCGATTGATACTGGCATTTTAGGCGCGGTGATCGTCGGTATTATTGTGGCGAAACTGCATGCACGTTTCTATACCTACAAAATGCCTGATGCATTAGCTTTCTTTGGTGGCGCGCGTTTTGTTCCGATCATCTCAACCTTAACGCTCGGTGTGGTTGGTCTATTAGTACCGCTAGTATGGCCTTACTTTGCTATGGGTATTAATGGTATTGGTAGCTTAATCTCTCACTCAGGCCCATTTGGTCCATTCCTTTTCGGTACCGGTGAGCGTTTGTTATTGCCATTTGGCTTACACCACATTCTTGTTGCATTGGTGCGTTTTACGGAAGCGGGTGGCACGATGGATGTGTGTGGTAACACGGTAAGTGGCGCATTAAATATTTTCTATGCAGAGCTTTCTTGCTCAACAACTAATGGCTTCTCTAACTCGGCAACATCATTCTTGTCGCAAGGTAAAATGCCTGCTTTCCTTGGTGGATTACCCGGTGCTGCTCTTGCGATGTACCACTGTGCTCGCGTTGAAAATCGCAGCAAAGTAAAAGCGTTATTGTTATCAGGTGTGGTTGCGTGTGTGATTGGTGGTATCACAGAGCCATTAGAATTCTTATTCCTGTTCGTTGCACCAGCACTGTACTTTGTTCATGCTATTTTAACAGGTGTTGGCTTTATGGCGATGCACCTATTAGGCGTAACGATTGGTAATACTGATGGCAACATTATCGACTTTTTGATTTTCGGTGTACTTCAAGGTACGGCAACGAAATGGTACTTAGTACCTCTTGTTGCTGCAGTATGGTTTGTGATGTATTACAGCGTATTCCGCTTTGTGATCACTCGCTTTAATTTAAAAACTCCAGGCCGTGAAGTGGCTGATGTAAAAGATGAGTTAGCCTTTGCGGAAACGGGTGAGAAAACGACGGGTTACAAAGGTAATATTATTTTAGAAGCACTGGGTGGTGCTGCAAACATTACGTCACTGGATAACTGTATTACTCGTTTACGTTTATCGGTTAATGATATGAGTTTAGTGAATGACGCCGTACTCAAAGCTAACGGTGCGTTGGGGGTCGTTAAGCTTGACGATCATAACTTACAAGTCGTGATTGGGCCTCAGGTGCATATGGTCAAAAATGAAATGCAGGGCTTAATGCCAGCGACGGCATAATATGATTGCGGAGCCTAGTGCTCCGCTTTTTTGTTTTGGATAACTGTTTTTGCTTGTTGCAAGAGGTTGATATGTTTGATTTCTCTACCCCAGTTAACCGTTATGGTACCTATTGTACCCAGTGGGATTATGTTGAAGATCGGTTTGGTGAAGCGGATTTATTGCCGTTTACTATTTCTGATATGGATTTCGCCGTTGCGCCATGTATTGAGAAAGCGTTATCTGAGCGATTAGCACATGGTGTATTTGGCTATAGCCGATGGAATCATGATGATTTTAAAT
The DNA here is from genome assembly GCF_003026095.1 of Photobacterium sp. GB-72. Lineage (NCBI taxonomy): Bacteria > Pseudomonadati > Pseudomonadota > Gammaproteobacteria > Vibrionales > Vibrionaceae > Photobacterium > Photobacterium sp. GB-72. The sequence goes on from NZ_PYNV01000013.1 coordinate 29,613, forward strand.
CTGCGATCACAGGATGGTTTTCACGCCGCTATCATAGTCCAATCAATCCCGAGCATATTGTGTATGGTCCATCGGTGATTTACATCATTTCGCAATTAGTGATGCAGTGGACAAAGCAGGGGGAAGGAGTCCTCATTCATACTCCAGCCTATGATGCGTTTGGTAATATGTTAGCGGCTAATGATCGTCTCATGCTAACAAGCCCGTTGTTAAAAACGGCTGGTGGCAGTTATGAGATTGATTGGGCACAATTTGAAGCACAAGCGGCAAAATCAAACTGTAAAGTGTTATTACTGTGTAGTCCACAAAATCCAACTGGAAGAGTATGGACACGTGATGAACTCAGCCGTATGGCACAGATCTGTTTGCAACATCAGGTGAAAGTGATCTCCGATGATATCCATATGGATATGGCATTTAATGATTATATTCCTTGGCCTGAAGTGGCATTAGATGATAATTGGGCGTTGGTTTCTTCAGGATCAAAGTCATTTAATATTCCTGCATTAACGGGCGCATATGCGTTTATTGCCGATCAAACGGTGCGTGAACGGTACCTTACTCAGTTAAAAGCGGCACATGGTTTATCTTCACCGTCGATTTTAGGCGTTATAGGACATATTGCCGCTTATAACCAAGGTGAAGTATGGCTCGATAGTTTAAAAGACTACCTTCAAGCTAACCTTTGTTATGTCGCAGAGCAGTTAAATCAGGCCTTTCCTGAGTTGAATTACCAAGTGCCTGAGGGGACATATTTAGCGTGGATTGATTTAACGCCATTGAGCGTGGATATGGATGCCCTACAACAACGTCTAATTAGTCATTACAAAGTCGCCATTATGCGCGGTGATACCTATGGTCAAGAAGGGCAAGGCTATGTTCGTTTGAATGTCGGTTGTCCTCGTAGCAAAGTAGAAATAGGTCTCAAGGCATTGATGAGTGCATTGCATGATCTAAAACATCAATAGAATATTGCTTGTTTTATAACTAAGAAAAGCTTCGCGTCGGCGGAGCTTTTTTGTATCTGTTATTGCCACTCACTTTTAGAGATCAAGCGTTTTATCAATTGCGCCTTTATATGACATGTAACGCATATGTTGGATTTATAAAAATTATCTGGAGAGAAAGCATTATAGTAACAGTATTTAGCAAGGTTGAGTTCTGGTTAATCACGCCTAACATGTTGCTTTAGATACTTAGAGCCTAATTGATCTTGTCGTTATAGCGAAACTATTTCATGACTAAACGTAATAAGTAGGATAGGGAGTTCTATGAATCTATCGTTAACACATGCATCAATTAGTACCAAAGCTTGGATCATATGGCTGTTATTTGCCATCGGTCTTATTTCTATTTCTGCATTAAATATTTCCTCAACTAATCAACATATGCGAGCTAATTATGAGGGAGGTATTAAGCAAATAGTAGAAGGGGCGGTAGGAGTGGTTAATTACTATCATGCACTTAGCTCCAATGGCACATTGAGCGAAGAAGAAGCGAAAAAACAGGCTTTAGCGGCAATTAACGCAATGCGTTTTGATGGCGGAAATTATATTTTTGCGGGAAATAAGGAAGGCTATCAAATCGCAACCCGTTTTGATGAAATGATGGGGACTGACATTCTGTCACTAACAGACGGTAATGGACGACGATTCGTCGAAGAGCTTTACAGTGTCGGTAAGCAAGGTGGTGGTTTTGTTGATTATATGTGGAAGTCATCGTCAGATCCTAATCAACTGATTTTAAAAACGAGCTATGCTGACTATTTTCATCCTTGGGGCTGGATGATTGGCGCAGGAATGAATATCAAAGCCTTAAACCAAGATATTCAAGCTAGCCAATGGCTATCGTTTGTGAATGTTGCTGTTATTTTGGCAATACTGTCATTATTGATGGCGTATTTTATTCGTAGTATTACTTTGCCAATTAAAAAAACCGTTGCTGCGATGCGCGATCTATCAACCGGTGAAGGTGATTTAACTCAGCGTCTTAAAGAAGAGGGCGGTCCTGAATTAACGGCACTTGCGAAACATTTTAATCGCTTTGTTATTTCTATTCAGGCCATTATCCATAATATTAGTGATGCAGGTTCACAACTGACTCACTCTTCGCGTTGTTTATCACAATCAGTGTTATCGATGGATAGTAATTTAAATCAACAGAAAGAAGACACCGATCAACTCGTGGGGTCAATGGGGGAAATGCTCACTGCGGTTGAAGAAATTGCAGGCAGAACCGTTGATGCCACTGATTTTAGTATTAAAGCAGCGAAACAAACAGAAGCCAGTAAAGTGATTATTCAGCGTAATATTGAAGAGTCACAATTGCTCGCATTAGATATTGGTGAAGCCAGTAAAGTGATCACCCAACTAGCAACAGATAGCCGTAATGTCGATACCGTGTTGGAAGTGATACGTGGCATTGCAGAGCAGACCAACTTATTAGCGTTAAATGCTGCGATAGAGGCTGCAAGAGCCGGTGATGCAGGGCGAGGCTTTGCTGTTGTTGCTGATGAAGTTCGCACCCTATCACAGCGCACACAAGAGTCGACGATTGAAATTCAAACCATTATTGAAAAATTACAACAAGGTGCGGAGCAAGCGGTTGGTGTCATGAATCAGGGGGCTGAAAAAGCCCAGAATGCGTCAAAGATTTCTGCATCGGCAGGGGAAGCGTTGAATTTAATTGTTGAAGAAGTTCATGCGATACAAGGGATGAATCAGCAGATCTCAGCCGCAACAGAGCAGCAATCATTAACCGTTAATAGTATTAATCAAAATGTGGCAAGTTTGAATGATAGCTCGATATCATTGTCGACTGAATCTAATCAGATGTCGTCATCGAGTGAAGAGCTCAATCAAATTTCGGAAGATCTAATGGTGACGATTCAGCGTTTTAAACTGCATTAAAGTAGGACTATTATGTTTTATTTAGCATGACAGTACCGAATAGCAGCCAATAAAAAAGCCATGCCTGAAATACAGGGATGGCTTTTTTATCAATAACTTAAACTAAATGTATTAGTTCATGCCATATTTTTTAAGCTTCTTACGTAGCGTACCACGGTTGATACCCATCATGGTTGCAGCGCGAGTTTGGTTACCGCGAGTGTACTGCATGATAGTGTCTAATAGTGGTTGTTCAACTTCTGCAAGCACAAGCTCGTACAGATCGTCGACTTCCTGACCATTTAATTGAGCAAGGTAGTTTTTAAGGGATGCCTTCACTGAATCACGTAATGGTTTCTGTGTGATTTGGTCTTGTGAAGTTACAGTTGTTACTGTTAACGCTTCGGAAGTCAGATTTTGTTCGAACATAATTCTGTAAGCTCTTCTAGTATTTATGCAACGTTTTCGAAGTAGCCTTGCAGCGCATCAAGTTGCTGTTGAGCATCCTCGAGTGCGTTGAAGGTCTGGCGGAAATCACCGGCTGGTGCATGTTCTTTCAAGTACCAAGACACGTGTTTACGTGCAATGCGCAGTCCTAGGTATTCACCGTAGAACTGGTGGAGTTCTTGAACATGTCCCAACATGATTTCACTGATCTCATCAATTGATGGGGCAGCGAGGTGTTCACCAGTTGTTAAGTAATGGTGGATTTCTCTAAAAATCCACGGCTTCCCTTGTGCAGGTCGGCCAATCATTAGAGCATCGGCACCCGTATAATCGAGTACAAAGCGTGCTTTTTCCGGGCTATCGATATCACCGTTAGCGATAACTGGGATCGAGATGGCTTGTTTCACCGCTCTAATGTAGTCATATTCCGCTTCACCTTTGTACATACATGCCTTGGTACGTCCGTGAAGGGCGAGGGCTTGTATGCCGCATTGCTCGGCGAGTTTGGCTATGTCGACACAGTTTCTATTTTCCAGATCCCAACCAGTACGGGTTTTAAGCGTAACTGGAACATCTACCGCATCCACCACTGTACGAAGAATGTCTTCGATAAGGTTGGGATATTGCAGTAGTGCAGAACCGGCTAATCGTTTGTTTACTTTCTTTGCTGGGCATCCCATGTTGATATCGATGATTTGCGCACCGTTTTCAACACTGAACTGCGCAGCTTCAGCCATCAACTTTGGATCAGCCCCTGCTATCTGAACCGAACGAATACCTGATTCACCTTCGTGAACCATACGATTGAGCGATTTAGACGTCTTCCAGAGATCTGGGTTCGACGACATCATCTCGCTAACTGCCATACCTGCACCGTAGCGAAGGCATAACTCACGAAATGGCCGATCGGTCACACCCGCCATAGGCGCGACTATCAGCTGGTTTTTAAGTTGATAAGGACCGATTTGCAAAATGTCTCTACCTGACTGTGCCAGTAAGGGCGCGCATTTTACGCATTTTTTGCTCTGCTGAAAAGGCCAATAATTGAGCATGATGATTTTGTTTGCCAAAATCGTATGATTTTCAATCAATTGACCGATTAAATTTATAAATAAAAATCAGCAGTAGTACCCAAAACTGCGTGTGATTATGCCTTACGGCCTGAGATGCGACACCACTCTTCACGTGCAATTACTGGGTCTAAAGCCAGTTCATCGCTGTAGTAGGTTGACACATCAGCCGCTTGGCTTTCTAGCACACCTGAGATCGCTAAGTCGCCACCGTCTTTAACAAGGCTCTTGATCACTGGTGATAGTTCACGCAGTGGGCCTGCAAGGATGTTAGCAACTACAACGTCAGCTTGAATACCTTGAGGCTGGTCTTGTGGTAGGTATAGCTCTAGATTGTCAGACACACCGTTACGTTCTGCGTTATCACGTGACGCTAAGATAGCTTGTGGGTCGATATCAATACCAATAACTTTTGCTGCGCCAAGTTTTAGTGCAGCAATCGCTAGAATGCCTGAACCACAACCAAAATCGATAACCGTTTTACCGGTTAGGTCTTGGCTGTCTAACCACTCAAGACAAAGTGATGTTGTTGGGTGAGTGCCTGTACCAAATGCTAGACCTGGGTCTAATAGTACGTTCACCGCGTCTGGCTCTGGCGCTTCACGCCAGCTTGGGCAGATCCATAGACGACGACCGAAACGCATAGGGTGGAAGTTATCCATCCACTCACGTTCCCAGTCTTTATCCTCTAACTGCTCGATTTTATAAGCAAAATCATCAGCAATTAATGGGCTGTTTTTAAGCATGTTCAGCACGAAATCCATGTCGGCTTCAGCATCATACAAACCAATTACATCGGTATCACCCCAAAGGCGGGTTTCACCTGGCATAGGCTCGAAAACTGGCGTGTCTTGTGCGTCTAGGAAGGTGACAGACAGAGCACCAGTCTCTTCCATTAGCATGTCGCCAATTGCTTCTGCGCTCTCTGCAGTTGCGTTCAGTTTAATTTGAATCCAAGGCATGGTTTATTCGCTTATTTTGTGACTACTTGAACATAGGGGGCGAAGTCTAGCATGAAATTTCACCAATCCCCATTATCAGATGCCATTCTAGGGATAAAAAAAAGATAGTACCGACTGGCACTATCTTTAATGTAGTTGATTATTTAGCGTGATATAGCCGATTTTAGTCGCTTAATTGCGGTGTTTCTACTTTTGTTGGTTTGGCATAGCTACCAACGACAAAAGCGATCAAACCTAATAACAGCGTTGGTACAATCGCATGAACGCCATTCATATCGGGTTTACTAAATGACAAAATAATGTAGCTACTCAAGCCGACGATCATGGAAGCAAAAGCGCCGGTTGCGGAGGCTTTTTTCCAATATAAGCCGAGTACCAGAGGCCACAAAAATACGGCTTGCAAGCTACCAAAGGCTAATAGGTTAAGCCAAATGATCATATCTGGTGGATTCATCGCAGCGATAAACACTAAGCCTGAGAAAATCCCTGTTACCCATAGTGATAATTTAGGTAGGCGCTTTTCAGCGTGTTCATTATTGGCAATGTTTGGATTGATATAGTTGATATATAAATCTTTGAGCAGTGTTGCTGAAGCTTGAATGAGTTGTGAGTCGATAGTCGACATAATCGCCGCCATTGGGCCTGCCAAGAACACACCGGCTACAACAGGTGGTAATACGGTTACCATAAGGGTTGGCATGATCTGATCGGGGCTAGCGATATCAGGCACGATAGCACGGCCTAATGCGCCTGCTAAGTGCATCCCAAACATCAGTAGCGCTACCATGATGGTACTGAGTACCATGCCTTTATGCAGTGAATTACTGTCTTTATAAGACATACAACGTACCGCAGCATGCGGCAAACCGATGACACCAAAACAGACCAAAATCCAAAAACTCAACATAAAGGGCTGACTCAGGAAATGATTTGGACCGTAAGGGGTAATTAACGCCGGATCAATATCGTGAAGCTTGGTGACTAATGCGCCGATACTTCCGCCCGCATGCACGATCCCAACCAGTAACGCAATGGTACCGATGATCATCATCAAGCCCTGTAAAGTATCAGTCATCACAACAGCACGAAAGCCACCAATTGTCGTGTATAGGCCTACGGTGATCGCAAAGATCATTAAGCCATGCATATACGATAGGCCTGTTACGGTTTGGAGCAGACGTGCACCACCGACAAACTGTACGACCATGGTGCCAAAGAAGGCGATCAGTAATGACAGTGAAGCAAAAATGACGACCCCACGGTTTTTATAGCGAGCATAAAGGATGTCATTAAGGGTTAATGCGTTATGACGTCTCGCTTCGATGGCAAATTTCTTACCGAGTACACCAAGGGTCAGCCATGCTGCGGGTAACTGGATCATCGCAAGTAATACCCAGCCTAAGCCCATTTTATAGGCAGCCCCTGGACCACCAATAAAGGTGCTGGCGCTGGCGTAAGTGGCTGCAAGGGTCATCGCAAGGACAAAGCCGCCCATGCTACGCCCACCGACTAGGTACTCGGTAAGAAAGTTTCCTTTGCTTTGAAAGCGTCGGGTGTAAAGTGCCATCGCAAAGACTGCGGCAAGGTACAGTACGATAGGAATAATGAGTTGGCTATTCATGGGGGTCTTCGTGGTTAATATCTAAAGGAAGATCTCGGTAGACGACTTTGACCATGACACCGCACATGACGGTAAAAATGATTGGGCCGACAATGCATGACATCAAGAACCAGAGTGGAAAGCCAAAATATAGGGTTGGCATGCTTAGATCACCGATGGCGGGCGCTAAGCCGTAGGCGGATAGGTACCACCAAAGAAAATAAGCTAACGCTAGTCCTATCGCCCAGAGTGCCTCTTTATGGGCTTGGCGATAGCGTGCTGAGAGCGTTTTCATGCTGTATCTCCAGTTGTTATCAAGTGTTTTCCTACTCAATACAGTGTAGTAACTAGTAGGGTTGGTCAAAAAGGTGGGCTATTGTGGCAAAAGATACTGTGTTATGCCATGTGAACCGATCAATCGAGGTGAATTGAGATTGGGTATAAACAAAAAAGACTACCCGAAGGTAGCCTTTTATCGTCAAGCAAGTGCGCTTATTGCAGACCGAGTTTCTTCTCAAGGTAGTGGATGTTTGCGCCACCTTTTTGGAAGTTCTCGTCAGCCATAATATCTTGCTGAAGCGGAACGTTGGTTTTAATGCCGTCGATGATCATTTCGCTCAATGCATTACGCATACGAGAAATAGCGACATCACGATTTTCACCGTACGCAATTAACTTACCGATCATTGAATCGTAGTAAGGCGGTACTGTGTAACCTGAATAGATGTGTGATTCCCAACGGATACCCATACCACCTGGCGCATGGAAACGCTCGATAGTACCTGGGCAAGGTAGGAAACGCTCTGGATCTTCAGCATTAATACGACACTCGATAGCATGGCCACGAATTTGAATATCGCTTTGGCTAAATGACAGCGGTTGACCTGCGGCAATACGTAGCTGCTCTTTGATCAAGTCAACGCCTGTTACCATTTCGGTTACTGGGTGCTCAACCTGAATACGGGTGTTCATTTCAATGAAGTAGAACTCACCGTTTTCGTAAAGGAATTCGAATGTACCAGCGCCACGGTAATTGATTTCTAAACATGCACGAGTACAACGCTCACCGATGTACTTACGCATTTCTTCGGTAATGCCCGGTGCTGGTGCTTCTTCAACCACTTTCTGGTGACGACGCTGCATCGAACAGTCACGCTCACCTAAGTGAATCGCGCCACCTTGGCCATCAGCTAAGACTTGAACTTCAATGTGACGTGGGTTTTCAAGGTATTTCTCCATGTAAACCATGTCGTTATTGAAACAAGATTTTGCTTCAGCACGGGTCATTGCGATCGCTTCAGTCAATTCATTTTCTGAACGAACCACACGCATACCACGACCACCGCCGCCACCAGAGGCTTTGATGATCACAGGATAACCGATACGTTTAGCAAAAGATTTGTTCTTTGCTTCATCGTCATCAAGTGGGCCGTCAGAGCCAGGTACACAAGGTACGCCAGCTTTTTTCATTGCCGTAATAGCAGAAACTTTATCGCCCATTAGACGAATAGTGTCAGCTTTTGGACCTACGAAAATAAAGCCTGAACGCTCAACTTGTTCTGCGAAGTCAGCATTTTCAGAAAGGAAACCGTAGCCTGGGTGGATAGCGACTGCCCCTGTAATTTCAGCGGCACTGATAATACGAGGAATATTTAAGTAACTATCGATACCGCGTGCAGGACCAATACATACTGACTCGTCAGCAAGTAGAACGTGCTTAAGATCGCGGTCAGCGGTTGAGTGAACCGCAACCGTTTTAATCCCTAGCTCTTTACAAGCGCGCAAGATACGAAGTGCAATTTCACCTCGGTTTGCAATTACTAATTTATCTAACATAGCCAGAGCCTCGATTACTCGATGATGATAAGAGGCTGATCGAATTCAATCGCATCGCCGTCTTCTGCAAGAATAGCGACAACTTTACCGGCTTTGTCAGCTTGGATTTGGTTCATCATTTTCATCGCTTCAACGATACATAGTGTGTCGCCGATATTCACCGATTGACCAACTTCAACAAATGATTTTGCTTCAGGGCTTGGAGAGCGGTAGAAAGTACCAACCATAGGTGAAAGCACAGAGTGACCTGATGCAACAGGTGCTGGTGCTTCAGTTGCAGCTACAGGTGCTGCTGCTGGCGCTTCTACCGATGCAGTTGGCATAGGCTGTTGTGCCATTGGCGCTGCCATGTATTGTTGTGGCATTGCTGTTGCTGGAACGCTACGGCTGATGCGTACTGATTCTTCACCTTCAGAGATTTCTAGCTCAGCGATGCCTGATTCTTCTACAAGCTCAATTAGCTTCTTGATTTTACGAATATCCATTTATATTTCTCTTTTTATATTGTTCAGTTAGCTATCTGCATGCAGACGACGTACCGCTGCATTCAGGGCGAATTCATAGCCGTCAGGGCCTAAGCCACAAATCACGCCTACTGCTTTATCGGATAAGTAAGAATGATGACGGAAAGGTTCACGAGCGTGGACATTAGATAAATGCACTTCAATAAACGGAATGGCGACGCCGAGTAAGGCATCACGAAGGGCTACACTCGTATGAGTAAAAGCAGCAGGATTGATAATGATGAAATCGACCTTGCCATAAGCTTGATGGATTGCATCAATTAACACATGTTCCGCGTTGGATTGAATATGCTCTAATGCCACACCTAATTGGGTAGCTTTAGCAGTGAGCCCATCAACCACTTGAGTTAATGTTTGATGGCCATAATGGCCCGGCTCTCGTAGACCTAGTAAGTTAAGATTAGGTCCATTTATTAATAAAATTCGTTTAACGGTCGACATCTTGACGTATTTTCACTTGTTTATGAGGTTAAACTCTAACAACTTGCAGACTTATGCAATTTTGTTTCCGTGTGTCCGTTTTTTTACTGCTAAACGTTCATTGTTGAGCAATTATAGTGAATTCACCGCAAATCGCAGCAAAATACTGGTCTAATCACCACTTTTTTGTGCGAACACGTGTAAGCCTTAGTGAGGAGTGTCGTTACTATTAGAGGTTTTATCTTACGACAAGTTCACTCTACTAAGTGTAAGAATTTAGTAATAATTATGACTAAATTCGAACCATACCCACAAGATGAAAAACGGTAAAGTTTAGTCGATAATATTTGACGAATAAATCAACAATCAAGCTGTTGATTTATTCAGCATTGCGATCAAAGTGGCGTATTTTAGGCTGAGAATGCTGGTAGTTAGCTGAATTGAATGAAGATAAGGATGGAGAGAAAATAAAAAAGACCGCAATTGAGCGGCCTTTGTATATTGATAAAAAAGTTGAATTACATCACTTTTTGTTTTTCTTCAATGAGTCGATCAACGACGGTTGGATCAGCAAGTGTTGAAGTATCACCTAAGGTTGAGGTATCTCCAGTTGCTATCTTACGAAGAATTCGGCGCATGATCTTACCTGAACGGGTCTTCGGTAATGCATCTGTCCAGTGTAAGAAGTCTGGTGTGGCGATAGGACCGATTTCCTTACGTACCCAGTTTTTCACTTCTTTATGCAGTTCTGCACTTGGGATTTCACCATCGTTTAGGGTGATATAGGCGTAAATTGCTTGGCCCTTTATCTCATGTGGTACACCCACAATCGCCGCTTCTGCAATCTTATCGAAAGCAACGAGTGCAGATTCAATTTCAGCCGTCCCCATACGGTGACCTGAAATATTTAATACGTCATCGACACGACCTGTGATCCAGTAATAACCGTCTTCATCACGACGTGCGCCGTCACCGGTGAAGTACATGCCTTTAAAGGTAGAGAAATAGGTTTGTTCAAAACGTTCGTGATCGCCCCAAAGCGTACGCATTTGACCTGGCCATGAATCGGTCATGACTAAGTTACCGTCAGTCGCGCCTTCAAGGATATTACCGACGTTATCAACCAGTGCTGGTTGTACACCAAAGAATGGACGGGTTGCAGAGCCTGGTTTTAGTGCGGTAGCACCCGGTAGTGGGGTAATTAAGATCCCGCCTGTTTCTGTTTGCCACCATGTATCCACGATTGGGCAACGTTTGTCGCCAATTGTACGGTGATACCATTCCCATGCTTCAGGGTTAATGGGTTCGCCGACAGAGCCCATGATACGCAATGATAAACGGTTAGTACCTTGAATTGCTTCATCACCTTTCGCCATCAGAGCACGAATAGCGGTAGGTGCTGTGTATAAAATGCTGACTTGGTGCTTATCCACCACTTCACTCATGCGACTGGTTGATGGGTAGGTTGGTACACCTTCAAATAATACCGTGGTTGCACCATTAGCAAGTGGCCCGTATACCAAGTAGCTGTGACCTGTGATCCAACCCACATCAGCAGTACACCAGTACACATCACCTTCTTGGTAATCAAATACATATTTAAACGTCATCGTGGCGTAAACCAGATAGCCACCTGTAGTGTGAAGTACACCTTTAGGCTTACCTGTTGAGCCTGACGTATAAAGAATAAACAGAGGATCTTCAGCGTTCATTGGCTCAGGAGCACAGTGAGCCGAAGCCACTGCTGTTGCTTCATGCCACCATACATCGCGATCATCATTCCAAGCAACTTCACCGCCTGTACGTTTAAAGACAACCACTTTTTCAACCGTCGTTACTTCAGGGTTGACTAGCGCGTCATCGACATTTTTCTTAAGGGGAACGGCACGACCACCACGTACGCCTTCATCAGCAGTCACAACCACTTTTGCATTTGAATCGATAATACGTCCAGCCAAGGCTTCCGGAGAGAAACCGCCAAAGACGATAGTGTGCACCGCACCAATACGGGTACAAGCGAGCATTGCAATTGCCGCTTCGGCAACCATTGGCATGTAAAGACACACTACGTCACCTTTACGTACACCTTGGCTCTTCAGGGCGTTAGCAAACTGACAGACTTCTTGATGTAATTCATTGTAGGTTAGGATGGCGTCATCATTAGGATCATCACCTTCCCAAATAATTGCTGCTTGATCGCCTTTGGTCGCGAGGTGGCGGTCAATACAGTTAGCAGAGACATTAAGCTCACCGTCTTCAAACCATTTTATGCTGACGTGGCCGGTATCAAATGAGGTGTTTTTAACTTTAGTAAATGGTGTCATCCAATCAACGATTTGGCCATGTTCACGCCAAAAACCTTCAGGGTTAATCACTGATTGCTGATACATCTCACGGTATTGCTCTTCATTGATATGAGCTGTTTTTGCGATGGTCTCATTGACCGGATAAACGTGAACCTCACTCATCCTATTCTCCTTGAGTTCTTATACTTTCTGCGCCCTGCATCCTTAGCCGATGTAATAAGGGTGAGCAAACTGACTTTTTATAGTTGTTTTGTGCTGCGTATACGTTGTGCCATTTTGTGTGTGTCTACAATTAGACTTTAGGATGAGAGAGCTGGATCAAAGGGCGTAAATGCAAGTTACATGGATTTTTCATGACAATTTGTAGATGAATATAGGAACTTGAGTGATAGCGTGAGGCGAATAAAAATTAAAAGGAGATCTCCGTCGCACTATTAGAGTAATTATGTGTTGTTAGTGGGGTTAAATTGCGGACTGACATTAGTTTGAGAAGGAAACTACGTCATAATATGTTGCTTTTTTATTCACCACATTATGCGAGATCACTATGTTTACACGTTCGCCCTACAGCTGGAGCTCACAATACTTGTGGGGCTTCTTCTTCTCTTACGGTGTTTACCTGCCATTTTGGGCTATTTGGTTTAAGCATATTGGAGTGGATGATTCTGATATTGGGTTGCTGTTGGGCTTAGGTTTTACAGTTCGTTGTATTGCGAACTTAGTGATAACACCACGTATTCACAAGGTAGAGCATCTTATTCCGGCACTTAGAGGCTTTACTCTGCTAGGTCTCGTTGCCTGTATTCTTTATATTGTCGGTGGCGGGGGATTATGGGTACTAGCTGCTGTCACTATCTTATTTAATTTATCCGCAGGGCCTATCGTGCCCATCTCTGATGCGATCGTGAATCATTATGCTAAAGGAGGGCTAGTGGATTACGGTCGTACTCGGCTTTGGGGGTCAATTGCGTTTATTGCTGGCTCTACCATTGTCGGTCTACTGGCAAATCACTATGGTGCCGATATTATTCCGTGGGTGGCATTATCTGGATTAGCTTTCTCACAAATCATGGCTGCGCGTAATCCTGCGATAATGCCGGTTGATGAGGGCAGTGTAGAGCAAGTGCGCCCTGCGTTATGGGGTATTTTACGCAATAGTGTGGTGATAAAATTGCTCGTCATTGCTTCTTTATTGCAAGGTAGTCATGCTGCTTATTATGGTTTTAGCTCTATCTATTGGCAGAAAATTGGTTTTAGTGAATCAATGATTGGTTACCTATGGAGCTTCAGTGTTGCTGCAGAAGTGATGGTATTTCTGGTTAGTAAGCGCTTATTTTCTGGCTGGTCAGTAAATAATATGTTTCGCTTAGCAGCATTCGGTGTCTTGGTGCGATGGGGATTAACCGCCACTTTGACAGAGCAGTGGCTGATGTTCCCCGTTCAAGCTTTACATGGCGTAACTTTTGCTGCAGCTCACTTAGCGGCGATTCGCTATATTCAACAACAGCCGAGTAACCATTCTGTTGCGCTGCAATCGCTATATAATGCGATTCCTCTTGGGGCGGTAATGGCAATATTAACGTCGATGAGTGGATGGATGTATGGCAATTGGGGCGCGAATGTGTTTTGGATCATGGCTGCGATGGCTTTTCCGGTGTTCTTTATTCGTTTAACGCCTTCTCAACAGATCGCGGCGACCGACTATCAAACCAGTAAAGCATAGTGATTACTAACTTCTACTTTAAAGCGCAGTCTTGATGGCTGCGCTTTTTTATTGCGATAAAGAAAAGAGAAGGCTCACTATCTTACTGAGAGAACTGTGATCAGACAGGATTGAGTAAGCTGTGACAACTTAGTTACAGTGGTGAATCAGTTTTAAAAGGATGATGTGTGATGGTACAGGGATGGATTGTTATAACCGTATCACTGGTATATCTCGGCGTACTGTTTGCGATTGCATGGTATGGCGATAAAAAAAGCCAATGGTTAGCAGGGTGGCGACCGTGGATATATAGTTTATCCATTGCGGTGTATTGTACCTCGTGGAGTTTTTTTGGCACGGTGGGACAAGCTAGCCGTGAGCTGTGGTCTTTCCTTCCCATTTATCTCGCGCCAATTATCGTATTTACTTTAGGCTGGAAAGTCTTAGCTCGGCTGATCTTTATTGCTAAGCGAGAACACATTACTTCAATAGCGGATTTCATTGCAGCCCGTTACGGAAAATCGCAAGGTTTAGCCATGCTCGTCACCGTGATCGCGGTGATAGGTATTTTGCCTTATATCGCGTTGCAGTTGCGTGGCATTACGCTGGGGCTTGAACAGATCACGCCGAATTTAGGCGAAATGTTTAATCAAGAAGGGTTAGATACTGCGTGGATAGTGTCCGGTGTATTAGCATTATTTTCTATTTTGTTTGGTACTCGGCATATTGATTCCACCGAGCACCACCGCGGTATGATGATGGCGATAGCGTTTGAGTCATTGATCAAGCTTGCAGCGTTTCTCGCGGTTGGCATTTTCGCGCTGAGTTTATTTCAAACCGCTCCTCAGCTTAATGCGCTAAGTTTGCAATCACTTACTTACACGTCACCTAATATTGGTAGTTTATTTATTCATATGCTACTTACCATGGCGGCAATTATCTGTTTGCCACGTCAATTTCATACCATTGTGGTGGAAAACCATAGCCAAGCTGATTTACATAAAGCGCGTTGGATCTTTCCTTGTTACCTGTTCTTAATGGGGATTTTTGTTATTCCCCTTGCTTTGATTGGCCAGCAATTACTACCGAATGTTTCAGCAGATACTTACGTAATTAATTTACCGTTACAGCAAGGTGCGAACGGTATTGCGCTGCTCGCTTTTATTGGGGGGGCCTCTGCGGCGACAGGAATGGTGATTGTTTCAACCATCGCTTTGGCAATTATGGTATCGAATGATTTAGTGATGCCCTTAATGTTACGTCGAGTACGCATTGGGCCGCGTAATTTTTCAGCTTTTTCTGGCTTATTATTAAATGTCCGTCGGGTGTTAATTGCGGTGTTATTACTTGCAGCATGGGGCTTTTATCATGTGCTAGATAACGTTCATTCACTGTCGGCGATAGGTTTATTGTCATTTGCTGCGATTGCACAATTTGCTCCAGCGTTGCTTGGCGGTATTTACTGGCGCTTTGGTAATAAAAAAGGGGTGTATACCGGTTTAGTTGGTGGGATGACGATTTGGCTTATTACCATGATGAGCCAAACCAGTATGTTGGCAGGGGATGCGGGCAGTAATGTTTTACTGTGGTTATTAAGTCCACCACAACTGCCTATTTTACGAAGCTTGACTTCTGTTGATTGGGGCATGTTGTTGAGCTTATGTGTCAATGTTAGTTTGTTTGTCGGGGTTTCATTAATAACACGCTCGTCACTCACTGAGCGTTTACAAGCGGCTTCTTTTGTTGGTGCTTCTCCTGCAGAAACGGAAGATGGAAGCTTATATCAAACCCGTGTGACGGTCGCTGAATTAGAAATGTTGGCTTCTCGTTTTGTTGGCCGTAAACGCGTTCGCCATGCATTTGCTCAGTTTGCCGAGCAGCAAGGTAATCGCTTAGAGCCTCAGCAACAAGCTTCTGCCAGTATGATCCGCCATACCGAAAGAGTATTGGCTGGCGTTTTTGGTGCCTCTTCAGCAAGGTTAGTGCTTACTTCTGCCTTGCAAGGAAGAAACATGCAATTAGAAGAAGTCGCAACGATTGTTGATGAAGCTTCTGAGTTGTTTGACTTTAGCCGAGGGTTATTACAAGGAGCGATTGAGCATATTAGCCAAGGTATCGCTGTGGTTGATAAACAGCTTCGGCTGGTGGCGTGGAACCAACGGTATTTAGAGCTGTTTTCTTTTCCTCCCGGTTTGATCCAAGTTGGTCGCCCTATTACTGATGTGATTCGGTATAACGCTGAGCAAGGATTATGTGGCCCCGGCGATCCTGAAGCACATGTAGCTAAACGAGTTGAGCATTTACAGCGGGGAACGGCACATACGTCATCGCGAATTCGGCCTGATGGACAAGTGATAGAAGTGCAAGGTAATCCAATGCCTGGTGGTGGTTTTGTGATGAGTTTTAGTGATATTACCGCGTTTCGTCAGGTTGAAATGGCATTAAAAGAAGCCAATGAAAACCTTGAAGCGCGAGTTAAAGAGCGGACCCAACAGCTTGAACAATTGAATCATCAATTAATGATAGCCACTCAGCAAGCGGAGCAACAAGCGCAATCCAAAAGTCGCTTTTTAGCGGCGGTGAGTCATGATTTGATGCAACCGCTCAATGCTGCGCGCCTTTTTTCATCTTCGTTAACTGAAGTTGCTGAGGGCAAAGAAAGTGCGCGTTTAGCCACTCATATCGAAAGTGCATTAGGCGCAGCAGAAGATCTGATTGGAGATCTGTTGGATGTTTCTCGTTTAGAAGCAGGTAAATTACAAACACATATTGTGCCGTTTAAAGTCAGTGATGTGCTTAATACATTATCGGCTGAATTTGGTGCTTTAGCGCAACAACAAGCGATCACCTTTGATGTGGTATGCAGTGATGCGGTGATCATCTCAGATGCCAAGCTCTTACGCCGTGCTTTGCAAAATTTCTTAACCAATGCTTTTCGTTATAACCCTAGCGGTAAAGTGTTGTTAGGTGTGAGGCGTCGAGGCCTGCGTTTGCAGATTGAGGTTTGGGACAATGGACCGGGGATCCCGATAGAAAAGCAGACCAATATCTTTGATGAATTTACCCGTATAGAACAAACAGGGAGCGAGCATGGCTTGGGATTAGGGCTGGCGATTGCGCGTGGGATCTCACGGGTATTGGATCACCCATTAGATTTACGCTCATGGCAGGGAAAAGGCACAGTCTTTTCGTTATCAGTACCATTAGGTAATGCGTCTATGCTAGCTGCTTGTACGCAGGTATCCACAACTGAGATCAAAGCGCCATTAGCTGGGCTGAAAGTGCTGTGTGTCGATAATGAAAATGACATTTTATTAGGAATGGAAACCTTACTCACTCGCTGGGGTTGTGAGGTTAAATTAGCTGAAAATCTTGATGAAGCTATGTGTGCTCTCGAACAACAGTGGCAACCCGATGTTATCTTTAGTGATTACCATTTATCCCATCAACAAACAGGATTAGAAGTATTGCTGCAATGCCGTTCAAGGTTAGGTGATAGTTTTAAAGGGGTGGTGATTAGCGCAGATAGAATGACCGAAAATCAGGCCGCGATCCGAGGCCATGGTTTTGGATTTATCAGTAAACCAGTTAAGCCATTAAAGCTTCGCGCGGTACTGAATCAATGTTTGCCTGTAGAAGCATAATGTGAATTAGTACAAAGAAAAAGGCGGAGTCCAATGGACTCCGCAAAAGCTAGGGAAGTATAGCTAAGGAGAAGTGAGGTATTGCTTAGTGATCTTGGGCAGCGCCAGAGCCTTGAGGGAAGCGGATAGATTCCACCATCTCTTGGACATCATCAGGTACTTCGGCAGTAAACTTATTCACCACAATCGCGACAACAAAGTTTAGACACATACCAAGCGTACCGATCCCTTCTGGGCTAATACCAAAGAACCAGTTGTCAGGTGTACTTGCTGCAGGGCTAATAAATTTGAAGTAAATAATGTAAGCTGCAGTGAAAGTAATACCCGAAATCATGCCTGCTATCGCCCCTGATTTATTCATCTTCTTATAGAAGATCCCAAGAATAATGGCAGGGAAGAAAGACGCGGCGGCTAAGCCGAATGAGAAAGCAACTACTTGAGCAACAAAGCCAGGTGGATTAATTCCTAAGTAGCCCGCACCCACAATCGCTACGGCGGCACCAATACGGGCGGCGAGTAACTCTTGTTTGTCGGTCATGTTCGGTTTCAAGCCTTTTTTCAGTAAATCATGTGAAATAGAGGTGGATATCACCAGTAGTAACCCTGCAGCGGTTGATAGTGCGGCAGCTAAACCACCGGCGGCAAGCAGTGCGACAACCCAGTTAGGTAACTTAGCTAGTTCAGGGCTGGCTAATACAATGATGTCACGGTTGATCTTCATTTCATTACGATCATCGCCAGAGTAGAACATCTTGCCGTCATTATTTTTATCTTCCCACGCGACAAGGCCCGTTTTTTCCCAGTTTTTCACCCAACTAGGTGCTTGCTCGGCAGGAACCCCTTTCATGTCTGGGCCATTGATCGTATCAATCATATTGACACGGGCAAATGCGGCAACAGCTGGTGCGGTAGTGTATAAAATGGCAATAAAGACTAATGCCCAGCCCGCTGATACGCGTGCATCTTTTACTTTTGGTACAGTGAAGAAACGGATAATTACGTGAGGTAGACCTGCAGTACCCACCATAAGAGCGGCACAGATGAAGAACACATCGACCATACTTTTTGAACCATCGGTGTAAGCGGTGAAGCCAAGTTCAGTGGTTAAACCATCAAGCTTTTCAAGTAGATACGTTTCAGAACCATTGACCGTTGATCCCAAACCAAATTGTGGTATAGGGGATCCTGTCATCATTAAAGAAGTAAAAATAGCGGGAACCATGAAGGCAAAAATTAACACACAATATTGCGCGACTTGGGTATAGGTGATCCCTTTCATACCACCCATTACTGCGTAGAAGAAGACGATCCCCATACCGATAATGATCCCCATGTTGATATCCACTTCTAAGAAACGAGCGAATACCACCCCGACTCCACGCATTTGGCCTGCTACATAAGTGAATGAAACAAAAATGGCACAGAACACAGCCACCATGCGGGCAGTTTTAGAGTAATAACGATCGCCGATAAAATCAGGTACCGTAAATTTACCGAATTTACGTAAGTAAGGTGCCAGACATAGCGCTAATAATACGTAGCCGCCAGTCCAACCCATTAAGTAGACGCCACCATCGTAACCAATGAATGAGATGATCCCTGCCATTGAAATAAATGAGGCGGCTGACATCCAGTCTGCAGCTGTTGCCATGCCGTTAGCGACAGGGTGGACACCACCGCCAGCAACATAGAACTCACTGGTTGATCCTGCACGAGCCCAAATCGCAATACCGATATAAATGGCGAATGTAATGCCGACGAGAATAAAGGTCCAAGTTTGAATATCCATGTGACGCTTCCTTAATCTTCCTGAACGTTGAATTTACGATCGAGTGCATTCATGCGATTAACATAAACAAAGATCAGAATGACAAAGGTATAAATCGCCCCTTGCTGCGAGAACCAAAAACCTAACTTAAAACCACCAATTTGAATGGTATTGAGGGCATCAACAAATAAGATCCCTGCGCCATACGAAACACCAAACCAGATTGCTAGTAGCGATCCCATGATACTGAGATTTTCTTTCCAATAGGCTTGTGCTTGCTCCTTGGATGCGAACGCCATTGTTATCTCCTTCACAATTTCAAATACGATATTTATTGTTAATAAATTGTTACGAAAGAAACAATAGCAATGAAAGTAGATTCTATCTGTGCAACTTTAGTCGAGGGTAAAAAAGCAA
This sequence comes from Photobacterium sp. GB-72, assembly GCF_003026095.1. Classification (NCBI taxonomy): domain Bacteria; kingdom Pseudomonadati; phylum Pseudomonadota; class Gammaproteobacteria; order Vibrionales; family Vibrionaceae; genus Photobacterium; species Photobacterium sp. GB-72. The sequence goes on from NZ_PYNV01000013.1 coordinate 49,197, forward strand.
AAACGCCCTGATGAGGGCGTTTTTGTGAGCGGTAAATCGCTTTTTATAATGAAGACGGCAATTATGATTAGCCAAAAGTCTAAGTTAATAGGTAGAAATCTTTTATACCCATTAAAAGATTATTGACGGCAACAGCGGCCAATATTAATCCCATGACACGGCTGATGATCGCCGCGCCTACATTACCAATGTATTGTTGGATTTTATTGGCGCCAAGTAAGAGTAATAAGGTAATCAGTAATACCGATATCATCACCAGTGTCGTAATGATTTGTTCACTGATGGCGTAGCGATTGTTATCTGTCAGCATCACGATAGCCATCATGGCGCCAGGAGATGCAATGGAGGGAATAGCAAGTGGGTAGACAGCTAAGCTGCCCAACTCTGAATGAGCGACTTCTTCTTTGCTCATTTTACATTCTTGATCGACTTTACCCTCACCAAAAATCATGGTTAAGGCAAAAAGTAGTAGAACGAGCCCGCCAGCGGCTTGAAAAGCGGGCAATGGAATTTGCATCGCTTCTAATAGTACCTGACCGACAATAACAAAAAATAATAATACACCTGTTGCAATAGCAACGGCTTTTAAAGCAACAATACGCTGTTGCTGTGCAGTTAATTGTTGGGTTTGAGAAAGGTAAACCGGGACTGAACCGATAGGATCAATCACAGCCCAAATAAGAACAAATTGAGTCACTAAGGCAGTAAGCAAACGCCCCTCCATAAGCTAAGGCAATGAAATAGTGTGAGTAGCCGCTTACGAGTGTATCAAAATATTCAATTGTGATGGTTAGTCACATTTTATTTAAGGCATGATAACGTAACAAAATATTATCAGGCCGATAGTGAAAAGGGCGTTATAGATCCAGCTGTTGCAACAATATAACGGCTTGGGTTCTATTTTTGACTTCAAGCTTGCGAAATATCGCGGTCATGTGTGCTTTTATCGTTGCTTCAGAAACGGTTAGCTCGTAAGCAATCTGTTTGTTGAGCAAGCCATCTGACAACATGCCTAATACTTTATATTGCTGTGGCGTTAGGGTGGCAATTTTATCTGCTAGATCTCGATAAGCGTTATTGTTATCTGCGATGTCTTCAGGAAAAAAAGGTTCACCATCGAGGACTTGATTCAGTGCAGAGATCAACGCACGCATATCACTAGATTTTGGAATAAAGCCAAATGCACCATGACTATGAACCTGACGAATGACTTTTTCTTCTTCACTGGCAGAGATCACAACAGTCGGTAGTTCTGGGTATTGTTGACGAAGTTGGATTAATCCAGACATGCCATTTGCACCAGGCATTTTGAGATCGAGTAACAGCAAATCGACATCAGGCTCTTTTTCTAACAACGCAAATAGAGAATCAAGGGAGTCTGCCTCGAGCAGGTTCGCACCGCTAATCGCCATATGGACCGATTGAAACAGGGCATTACGAAACAGAGGATGATCATCGGCAATAACGATAGTGTGCTGAGCTTCCATGGCAGTACTTTTTTTATTATTAATAAACTAACGCTAACACTTCACTGATCACTGCGCAATTTTCATACCATAAAGATCTGAAGTTGATCCTTAATCATTCACTTTAGTTGTAACTCAACACTTCTATTTTGTTAAATGTGACTGTTTTTCTGCAAATAGTTACTGGAGATGCAGTGCTTGTTGGTGCAGGTGTTCACTAAATTTACTGGCATCCATAAACCCTGTTACTCGGGCTTTCGTTGCTTGGTTACCGTTATTATCCCAGAACAATAATGTTGGGAAACCTATGACATTTAGCTGTTGCATCAACGCTAGATCTTGTGGGGTATTAGCGGTCACATTCGCTTCGAGTAAGGTGTATTTCTGTAATTGCATCGCCACGGATGGTGAAGGGAAGACTTCTTTTTTGTAGGTAATACAAGGCGCACACCAATCAGCGGTTACGTCCAGCAATACCGGTTTATGTTGGCTTGCTGCGTCTGCTAACGCTAGATCTAAATCATCAATAGATTGAATAGAGATAAAAGTAGTGGTCGAAATGAGCTGAGCTTGGCGTTCTAAATGTTTAATCGTGGTAAAGAGGAAAATAGAGCACAGACCAATAATGATCCCAAGTCCAATGCTATATAACCCTTTATATGGGATAGGGTGGCGGCAGATAAACCAGAGTGTTCCGCAAGATAACAGGATACATATAATCGTTATCGCCATGATAATCGGGTAATTAGTTAATAACATCATAGTGATAACTCTTATCTTTGGGGATGTTATTAGCTTAGCAAGAATTTCATCAATTTGTGTAAATGGATGTCAAAGTTAAGACAAAAAAAGATTGCTCGAGAGCAATCTTTTTTAAAATTGGAATGTGTATTTGGTATTACAGCAAGAAGCCGCCAACAGCAAAACCAAGTGCTACGGAAGTCGCTATCGTAACGACACCAGGGATAAAGAATGGGTGGTTAAAGACAAGGTTACCAATACGGGTGGAACCTGTGTCATCCATTTCAACGGCTGCCAATAGGGTTGGATAAGTAGGCAGAACGAACAATGCACTCACTGCTGCAAATGAAGCAATCATAGTTAGCGGTGCGACGCCAATCGCCAATGCTGCTGGCATCAGTGCAACAGTTGTTGCGCCCTGAGAGTAAAGTAGCATTGATGCAAAGAATAATACCAGTGATAGCATCCATGGGTATTCACCTAATAGAGAACCAGCAACTTCCTTGATACCATCAACGTGGGCGTTAACAAATGTTGAACCTAACCATGCCACACCTAATACACAGATACAGGCAGTCATACCTGAACGGAACGTCGGCGCAGAAGCAATTTTTGATGCGTCAATCTTACATAACCAAACGGTAGCTGCAGCTGCTGTTAGCATTACCGACATGATTGCTTCGTTACGACCTAGAGTTGGGTTGTCAATTAAGCCAATAGAGTGCGAAATAGCAGCGGCGTAGCAAACGACAAAGATAATCGCGACTAAAAAGATGTAAGTTGCCCGTTTTGCTTGAGGTTTAATTTCGCGACGGCTTGTATTATCAGCCGTTACTAGACCTTTTGCTAGGCGTTCTTGATAAATAGGATCATCTTTTAGCTCACACCCCATAAAATTGGCAACAAAAGCGCCAACCATACAAGCAATGAATGTTGTAGGGATACAGATTGCCAGTAGTGTTACGTAGCTTACGCCGATAGGTTCTAAAATACCGGAGAAAGCAACAACGGCCGCAGATATTGGGGATGCAGTAATTGCAATTTGTGAGGCAATAACGGCAATAGAAAGAGGGCGAGATGGGCGAATACCTTGGCCTTTAGCCACTTCTGCAATAACCGGTAAGGTTGAAAATGCGGTATGTCCAGTACCTGCCATTACCGTCATTAAGTAGGTCACGATTGGCGCATAGAAAGTAATGCGCTTTGGATTTTTACGCAGAAAATCTTCTGCAAGTTGTACCAGCCAGTCCATACCGCCCGCGACTTGCATGGCGGCAATGGCAGTGATCACTGACATAATGATTAAGATAACATCGACAGGGATAAATGATTGGCTGGTAGGCACACCTAACACTAGCGATAAAACAATAACGCCTGCACCACCGGCGAAACCAATCCCGATCCCACCAATCCTTGCCCCTAAAAAGATAAAGGCAAGGACAACAAAGAGCTCTATTCCAATCATAGAATTTTTCCTGTTTAAAAGTTTAAAAAATAGAAGTTAAAAATAAAAAGTTTGAGGTAAAAACAAAAAATTTCGCAAAAAAAAGCGGATCCTCTAGTGAAAATCCGCTGTATTACTCAGGTACCGCTACGCTTAGTTATAGCGCTGTGCCTTGTATTGAGGGTGCATTAAGTTTTCGATGGAGAAGATATCATCTAATTGCTCTTCCGTCAGCAAGCCGCGCTCTAGCACCACTTCACGGACGCTCTTACCGGTTTCAGCACAGATTTTACCTACGATATCGCCTTCATGGTGACCAATGAATGGGTTTAAGTAAGTCACGATACCGATAGAGTTAAACACGTAGCTCTCACAGACATCTTGATTGACTGTGATGCCTTCGATACATTTCTCACGTAAATTAACACACGCATTTTTAAGCAAGCTGATTGATTCAAACAACGCTTGGCCAATCACAGGCTCCATGACGTTAAGTTGAAGCTGACCTGCTTCTGCTGCAAAAGTAATGGTTGTATCGTTACCAATTACTTTAAAGCAAACTTGGTTAACCACTTCTGGGATAACAGGGTTTACTTTTGCAGGCATGATAGATGAGCCTGCTTGCATTTCAGGAAGGTTGATTTCGTTCAAACCAGCACGAGGACCAGAAGACAGTAGACGTAGATCGTTACAGATCTTAGAGAGTTTCACCGCAGTACGTTTTAGCGCGCCGTGAACCATAACATAAGCGCCACAGTCAGATGTTGCTTCGATCAAGTCTTCTGCTGGGGTAACAGGTAGGCCTGTAATTTCAGCTAGACGTTGAACCGCTAGGTGTTGGTAACCTGTCGCTGCATTCAAACCAGTACCGATAGCCGTCGCACCTAGGTTGACTTCAAGCAGTAGCTGCGCGGTGTAATGCAGGTTTTTGATTTCTTCTTTTAACAACACACTATAAGCATGGAATTCTTGGCCTACCGTCATTGGTACAGCGTCTTGTAGCTGAGTACGGCCCATTTTTAAGATGCTAGCAAATTCCGTTGCTTTCACATCGAAGGCTGTCTTTAGGTACTCTAATGCTTCTAGCATGTTAATGATGCTGTTATATACCGCAACACGGAAACCAGTAGGGTAAGCACAGTTAGTCGATTGTGACTTGTTTACGTGATCGTTCGGGTTAATGATGTCATATTCACCTTTCTTTTTGCCCATAAGCTCAAGAGCAAGGTTTGCAATCACTTCATTGGTGTTCATGTTGACAGATGTGCCAGCGCCGCCTTGGTATACATCAGAAGGGAATTGATCCATACAACGGCCTGTTTCTAAAATAAGATCACAAGCTTGCTCGATGTAGTTACCGACTTCTGAAGGGATCGCACCCAGTTCTTTGTTCGCCATCGCTGCAGCTTTTTTGGTGAAAACCATGCCGCGAACAAACTCAGGTACGTCTGAGATGGTGGTATTAGAGATATTAAAGTTTTCGATTGCACGTAGAGTGTGAATACCCCAATACGCGTCTGCTGGAACGTGACGCTCACCAAGAAGATCTTCTTCGATTCGAGTTGCAACATTCAGTGCTGCTTCGTTATTTTTTTCAAGATCAATCATCTGAGACATAATATAGCCCTTTGGGAATCTTTTAATAAAATCAATGATTAAGCCAACTGTCTAAGCAAAGGGTCCGTTTTGCTAAGTTGAAGCAAGATGATCGTACCTGACATCTTAATTGATGCTGATGATACTCCCCTGATTGGCTAAAAACATAATCCAGATCACTTTTTACGTGAGCCTGAAAATATTTGCACAGAAACGCGATCCTACTCACAAAAGTTGTTAACAGGAGGGGTGGCTTATTTATCTAAAAATGAAAAGAAATAACAAAATATGAACAAGTTGTTTGAGGGGGAAATGTGTATTTAAGGTTTAGTGCAAAAAGAACTGTTGAATTATTTGTTAACGATTTTTTATCTTAGGCGACACGGTATTTAGCGTTTAAACATGTAATACTATATTGAGTCATTCAGCGTTTTGAATACCGATACGTTATAAAAAAGAGGTTAGGTGTGTTTGCAATATTAATGCTGCTTTTTATCGCCGTTCCAATGATTGAAATTGGTCTATTTATTCAGGTCGGTGGCTTTTTAGGTTTTTGGCCGACCATGATGCTAGTGTTTATTACTGCCGTGGTTGGGGCTTCTTTGGTACGTAGCCAAGGATTAGCGACATTAATGTCTGTACAAACAAAGATGCAGCAAGGGCAAATGCCAGCACAAGAAATTGTTGAAGGTGTACTGTTAGCCGTTGCTGGAGTGTTATTGCTTACGCCTGGATTTATGACAGATGCATTAGGCATGTGTATTTTACTGCCGCCTATTCGTGCCAAAATTGCACAGCAATTAATGCAGCGCGTAAAAGTGCAGAGCAACTTTAATCAGTTTGGTGGCGGTTTTAGCTCAGGGTTTGATGGGCAATCAACTGGGCCGTTTAGTCATAAAAATGACAATGGTGATGTTTTCGATGGTGAATTTGAACGTAAAGATGATCAAAATAACAACCATCAAAACCCACGTTTAAAGTAGGTCTTTAAACGTAGTATATAAAAAGTTATTAATAAAAAAGGCAGCGTTAGCTGCCTTTTTTATATTTACACTATTCATATTTTAGAGGGGATAACGAGCGAAGATAAGGTCGTTTTTCGTAATCGCCGTGCATACAAATAAGCACAAATACCACCAATAACATTGGCAATGGAGATGCCGATAAAGAGCCCTTTCGTACCATAGTACAAGCTGCCTACCCAAGCGCTTGGTAGCAGAAAACCAAATAAACGTAACAGGTTCCAAATCAGTGCGTTGACGGTTTTATGTAATGCATTGAGCGCGCTAATGAGTAGCATACATACTGCTTGTAAACCATAACTAGCTGGTACGACTAATAAATAATGCCACAGTTGATGTTGTACTGTGGCATCACGAGAAAACAGTGAAGCTAATGGCACACTGAGTGGCACCATGGCGATAAAAATCAACAGTTGGAATAAAATCGCAAAATGCATGGCAGTAAAAAGCGCCTTAAAAGCCCGTTCCGGTTTATTGGCGCCAAGGTTTTGCGCCATAAACGGCATTAATGCTGAGCCCAATGCCATCATCCCTATCACTAAAATTGATTCAATACGCATCGCGGCACCGAATGCGGCAACTGATGCGGTACCTTGCGCGGCAAGCAATGACATTAATAGAGCGCTCGATAATGGATTGAGTGCGTTTGATAATCCAGCAGGCGCGCCAATATGTAAAATCTGCTGCCAATCAGATTTTAATTTTAGGAGGACTGGCATTGTGAGTAATTTTTCACGGCGATGGAGCAAATACAATGATGCGGTTAATGCTACAGCCCAACTGATCCCGCTTGAGATAGCAGCGCCTTTCACTCCTAATTCTGGAAACGGCCCGTAACCAAAGATCAATAAAGGATCGAGGATACCGTTAATTAAACCAGCTATGATCATAATTTTAGCTGGGCTTTTGGCATCGCCTGTTGCGCGTATTGCACTGTTACCCGTCATAGGGATCACCAATAAGGGGATTGCGATGTACCACACAGTCATATATTCGTGGATGATTGGCAGTAAATCCGCACTGGCGCCCATTAAGGAAAAGAGTGGATCTATCGTTAGCCACCCAACTGTTGAACCTAACACCATTAAAATAACGGCAAGCAATAAACCATGTGTGGTAAGCCTTGCTGCACTTTTGGTATCACCACTTCCGAGTAAACGTCCAATGCTGGTGGAGATCCCAACACTCATGCCCATGGTGATACAGTTCAGACCAAAGGTAACGGGAAATGTAAAACTGACCGCGGCTAATGCATTGGTGCCAAGTAGTGAGATAAAAAATGTATCAACCAGATTAAACATTAAAATAGCAATCATACCGAATACCATTGGTACAGCTAAACGGCGTAATGCATCTGGGATCGGATCGGATAATAAGCCGTATTTATCAGGCTTGTTGTTGGTTTCCATGGCGGTCTCATTGTAAGGATGCTTGCATACCCTAATGCAAAGAATGTGATCGGGCAAAAGTTCTCAAATAAATAATGAAAAAAAATTGGTCTACACCTTGGGTTCTCTCATATTAGACCCAACATGATTAGATAATAGAAAAGTCGCCAAACATCAGTTTGTGTGTACATTCATGTATGGAAATTACCAATTATCAGGAGAGACGACCGATGAATATTCGTCCTTTACACGACCGTGTTATCGTTGAGCGCCAAGAAGTTGAATCTAAGTCTGCTGGCGGCATTGTATTAACAGGTTCTGCGGCTGAAAAATCAACACGCGGCAAAGTACTTGCAGTAGGCAAAGGTCGTATTTTAGAAAACGGTTCTGTTCAGCCACTTGACGTTAAAGTTGGCGACACTGTTATCTTTGCTGAAGGCTACGGCACTAAGACTGAAAAGATCGATGGCAAAGAAGTTCTAATCATGTCTGAAAATGACATCATGGCAATCGTTGAATAATCCGATCACATCGAATTAAAAATTAAGAAAGGAAACGCAAGATGGCTGCTAAAGACGTTAAATTTGGTAACGACGCACGAATTAAAATGCTAGAAGGTGTCAACATTCTAGCTGACGCAGTAAAAGTAACATTAGGTCCTAAAGGCCGTAACGTTGTACTAGACAAATCATTTGGTGCACCAACGATTACTAAAGATGGTGTTTCTGTTGCGCGTGAAATTGAACTGGAAGATAAATTCCAGAACATGGGCGCACAAATGGTGAAAGAAGTTGCATCACAAGCTAACGATGCGGCGGGTGACGGCACAACAACAGCAACAGTACTTGCACAAGCGATCATCGCTGAAGGTCTAAAAGCAGTCGCTGCGGGTATGAACCCTATGGATCTTAAGCGCGGTATCGACAAAGCGGTTATTGCTGCGGTTGAAGAGCTAAAAGCGCTATCTGTTCCATGTGCTGATACAAAAGCTATCGCACAAGTAGGTACAATCTCTGCGAACTCTGATGCAACTGTGGGTAACCTAATTGCTGAAGCGATGGAAAAAGTAGGCCGTGATGGCGTTATCACCGTTGAAGAAGGCCAAGCACTTCAAGACGAACTAGACGTTGTTGAAGGTATGCAGTTTGACCGTGGCTACCTATCTCCATACTTCATCAACAACCAAGAAGCGGGTTCTGTTGATTTAGAAAGCCCATTCATCCTATTGGTTGATAAGAAAGTATCAAATATCCGTGAACTTCTTCCTGCATTAGAAGGCGTTGCTAAAGCATCTCGTCCTCTACTTATCATCGCAGAAGACGTTGAAGGTGAAGCGCTAGCAACATTAGTTGTGAACAACATGCGTGGCATCGTGAAAGTGGCCGCTGTTAAAGCACCTGGTTTCGGTGACCGTCGTAAAGCAATGCTTCAAGATATCGCAGTACTAACAGCAGGTACCGTGATTTCTGAAGAGATCGGTCTTGAGCTAGAAAAAGTTCAGCTAGAAGATCTTGGTCAAGCTAAGCGTGTAACTATCACGAAAGAAAACACAACAATCATCGACGGTTCTGGTGAAGAAGCGATGATTCAAGGTCGTGTTGCACAAATTCGTCAACAAATTGAAGATGCAACATCTGACTACGACAAAGAAAAACTTCAAGAGCGTGTCGCTAAACTTGCTGGCGGCGTAGCGGTTATCAAAGTTGGCGCAGCAACTGAAGTTGAAATGAAAGAGAAGAAAGACCGCGTAGAAGATGCACTACACGCAACTCGCGCAGCGGTTGAAGAAGGCGTTGTTGCAGGTGGTGGTGTTGCACTTATCCGCGCAGCATCTAAAGTTGCAGGCCTTACTGGCGACAACGAAGAGCAAAACGTGGGTATCCGTGTAGCACTTCGTGCAATGGAAGCACCTATCCGTCAAATCACGAAGAACGCAGGTGATGAAGAATCTGTTGTTGCTAATAATGTACGTGCAGGTGAAGCGAACTACGGTTATAACGCAGCAACTGGCGAGTACGGTGATATGATTGAAATGGGTATCCTAGACCCAACAAAAGTAACTCGTTCAGCACTTCAGTTCGCAGCATCTGTTGCTGGTCTTATGATCACGACAGAAGCAATGATTACTGACAAAGCGACTGATACTCCTGCAATGCCTGATATGGGCGGCATGGGTGGTATGGGTGGCATGGGCGGTATGATGTAACCCATTAATAACAGTAGAGATTTTTCTCTTAGTTATTTGAAAAGCCGAGCATGATGCTCGGCTTTTTTATTGCCTGATAAATATAGAACCAATATACGTAACATTGTTTTTATTGTTGTACATAGTTTGTCGGGAATATTCCTAAAAAAGCTGCACAAAAATAAAGTTATTTTAAAACAATGAGTTATGTAAGTGTTACGATGTGTTAGCTTATACCGTTGAAAGTGTACACCTATTTGCTGTTCTTGTTATATAAAGGTCTTCGTCTTGTCCTGTTACTCTCTCTAATACACTCAAGATAAAAGTAAGGCGTGATTGTTATAATCAAGCATATAATCAGAAAAAATCATGTACAGCATTGTGCCTTAAAAATACCAATAACCACTATTTTGAGTGATAAGCATATAAGAGTTTATATTCCCATCTTTTAAATCAAATTGTGTTTTTATGTTTTTATTGTATATAAACTCAATTAAGCCACTTAATTGCCATTAATATATTAGAGCATGTTTTTTGTGAAATAAGATTAAAAATGTGTTCAATAAGTATTGGTTTAATAATTACTTAATCAAACTATCGACTTTGACGTGGTCGATAAATATGATTTTTCTAGTATATTAACCTCTATGAACCATTGCTCATCTAGAAAAAAGCCCTAAAAGCTGTACGTTGTTTTTATTGTTTTATTTCAATAAGTTATGTTGGAATTAAAAGGCGCTATAAATGCGATTGTATTTGAGCATAAAAAAGCTGTAATTTTTTCATTTAGCTGTACAGGTTAGTTCGGAGAGGAGATTTTGATGTCTGATAGGGCTGGAAACGATGGTGTTTAGTTATAAAAACGCCCCTGTATTTAAGCAGAGGCGTAGTGAATATCAAAAAGGGAGTCTATTAGCTCTCGCTAGGCAGGTTATCCTGATTTAATGAGACCCACGCAGCCATAAAGCAAATAATGAACGACTGGATGAAACCACGTAAATCGATATCACCTTGAACTAATACATCATCGGCGTTAGTTTCCATGTTAAAAGATACGGTACGATCCGTTATGCTGAAGAATACACGACCAACCAGTACTAAGTTCTCACCATTATCGTCTGGGTTGTAAACCATACCTGCGCCAATTTGATCGTGTTCAGTGATAGGTAAAGCGCTAAACGCTAACTTTTCAGCTCCTTCAAAGCCAAAGCCAGCGTAATGCTTACTTGGATCTTCTTGTTGTAATAGCTGAGAAAGCATCTCTGTATAAGTCTCTAGGGCTTCTTCTGGTACATCTTTAGTATTTACCTGTCCCATGTCAAAAGGCTTTTCATCTTCAATCATAGCAACGTTATAGGTAAAGTCTGTCATCGTTAATCCTTTGATTTTTAATATCATCATCATTATATAACGTACTACGTTAACGTAATTTTGAACGGTCTGATAGTATTAATCTCATCAGTGATTAGTGGATGTTTTAACGATCACAGTTATAGGAATGTGGCGATATATTGTTCCAAACTTTGCTTTGTCAGTGAAGAAGTAAGCTGTTACTTACTAACTATATTAATAATAAATAAGGTATAAAGAACTTAGCGGTATAAAAGCTTTAGTTTATTGAGGAAAAATCTTAAAAAGCTGTACAGAATTAACTTATTTATAATCAATAGGTTACCCTGATTATTTGAGGTTTTGGCTTGCGGAGTGTTTTGTTCTGCTTTTTGCTGTATTTTTCGTGAAAAGCTGAACTTTATTTAAGTTCATAGTTGCCGTTGTTATGTTTCATAACAACGGCGAGTTCAAGTTATTGATTTAATTGAAACCTTTTGCTCTTGTTGGCATTTTTTTCAATATATTCGATGATCATACCAGCAATATCTTTGCCTGTTGCCGCTTCAATGCCTTCAAGGCCAGGTGATGAGTTGACTTCCATGATTAATGGACCACGGTTAGAACGCAGTAAATCTACACCCGCAACGCTTAATCCCATTGCTTTCGCTGCTGCAATCGCCGTTTTACGCTCTTCTGGTGTAATACGGATCAGTGATGCACTTCCACCACGGTGTAGGTTTGAGCGGAACTCACCTTCAGCTGCCTGGCGCTTCATTGACGCAATGACTTTATCGCCAATAACAAAACAACGGATGTCGGCGCCACCGGCTTCTTTAATATATTCCTGAACCATAATATTGGCTTTTAAGCCCATAAAAGCCTCAATCACACTCTCTGCTGCTTTTTGAGTTTCAGCTAATACTACGCCAATCCCTTGAGTACCTTCTAATAACTTAATAACCAAAGGTGCACCACCGACCATTTTGATTAAATCAGGTACGTCATCTGGTTTACTCGCAAAGCCGGTAACAGGCATACCAACACCTTTGCGGCTTAATAACTGTAATGAACGTAGTTTGTCGCGTGAACGGGAAATAGCAATGGATTGATTGACAGGGAAGACACCCATCATTTCAAACTGACGTAATACAGAGCAGCCATAAAAGGTAATGTCTGAGCCAATACGCGGAATAATGGCATCAAAACCTGTTAAATCATTGCCCTCAAAGTGAATTGAAGGCTGCACAGAGTTGATGTTCATATAACAACGCAGTGCATTAATAATCACAGCTTCATGTCCTCGTTGCTCACAAGCTTCAACAAGGCGACGGGTGGAGTATAGGTTAGCGTTTTGCGACAAAATGCCAATTTTCATTGCGTTACTCGCGACAAATAAGAGGTGATAGTCAGCAGCGTTAAGTTTGGCGAACTTGTTAAATATATGCCGCTGTATGAGTCGCGACTATGCGCTTAAAACAATAAAAAATCGATAGCCGTAAAGATGATTTTTTTTGATTGTGTTGGATAAATTTATTTATCGAATAAGTAAAAGTAACATGATGTTCTTTTTAATGTAAGTAAAAAGAACATCATGTTACCTATTCTTAGTTGTTATTTTACTGGAAAAGCTGTACGTGTTATTTTAGTTTTTAATAATCAATGTGTTATGATTGGTTTATTATGTTACTTTAAGTGATTGTTATAGTGTGGTCACCTTTTTGGTGTAATTAATTCGAAAAGGTGTTTATTTTGTTTTTGGTGTAAAAAAAGACGATTTAATCGTCTTTTTCGTGTTGCTGTTGGGTTTATGGCCTATTCAAGCAGTAAGTCCAGCGGCGTTTTACTTGCTCGTCCACCGACTTCTCTGGTGAGTTTAGGGACGAGATACCCTGAGACTTGGGTGATTAATCCGGCCATTAATTGACGAGCCGTTTCATCATCTACCATATAATGCGCAGCGCCTTGCACGCGGTCTAAAACGTGGAGGTAATAAGGCTGAATACCTGCATCAAATAATGCTTCGCTAAGGTCTGTTAATGTCTTTACCGAGTCATTAATGCCTTTTAGCAGTACGCCTTGGTTAAGTAAGGTGACATTGGCTTGTTTTAGCTTCTGCATTGCTGTTTTTAGCGCATCATCGATTTCGTTGGCATGATTAATATGAGTCACCAAAATCGTTTGTAAACGCGTCTCTGCCAGTATTTGACACAAGCTATCGGTAATACGGTTAGGGATCACCACTGGTAGCCTGCTGTGGATACGTAGGCGCTTGATATGAGGTATTGCTGAAATATGCTCAACAAGCCATTGGAGCTCATGATCTTTAGCCATTAACGGGTCGCCACCGGATAAAATCACTTCATTGATTTCAGGATGGGCGGCGATGTACGCCAGGCTCTGCTGCCATTGATGCTTGTTACCTTTATTGTCGCTATATGGAAAATGACGACGGAAACAATAACGGCAGTTGACCGCACAGCCACCTTTGACTATCAGCAATACACGATTGTGGTATTTATGCAGTAACCCTGGAATATCGTTCTGCTGCTCTTCTAGGGGATCGACAGAGTAACCTTGGTGAACTTCGAATTCTTGCTCTAAGGGTAAAATTTGACGTAAAAGTGGGTCATGTGGGTTGCCGATTTCCATTTTTTCAACAAAGCTCAATGGAACACGTAGCGCAAACAGCTTCCTTGCGGCGAGGCCATTTTCCCATGGTGTGGGATCAATTTTGAGCAATTTGAGTAACTGAAAGGGATCAGATATCGCATTCGATAGATCATTAAGCCAGTTTTGCTCAACAGATGGCACGTTTAGGGGTATGATATGCGACATTAAATACAACTCGAAGATGTTAAGAGGATTAGAATGGCGTCTTTCAGCACCAATGAATTCCGCGGCGGAATGAAAATTATGCTAGATAATGAACCATGTGTCATTATCGAAAACGAATTTGTTAAGCCTGGTAAAGGTCAAGCGTTCAACCGCGTACGAATCCGTAAACTTATTTCTGGTAAAGTTTTAGAGAAGACTTTTAAATCAGGTGAATCAGTTGAAGCTGCGGACGTAATCGATACTGATCTTGATTACCTATATAACGATGGTGAATTCTACCACTTCATGAACAACGAAACGTTTGAGCAAATTGCTGCTGACGTTAAAGCGGTTGGTGAGAATGCTAAGTGGCTAGTTGAAAACAACACTTGTACGCTAACACTTTGGAACGGTAACCCAATTGCTGTTACTCCACCAAACTTCGTTGAGCTAGAAGTGACTGAGACAGATCCTGGTCTTAAAGGTGATACACAAGGTACTGGCGGTAAGCCAGCAACACTAAGTACGGGTGCTGTTGTTCGTGTACCTCTATTTATCGCTATCGGCGAAGTGATCAAAGTTGATACTCGCTCTGGTGAATACGTAAGCCGTGTTAAGTAATTAATCGGTTTATAAGGTCGTTATATTATTAACGATGAAAAGGTCGCGTAAGCGGCCTTTTTTGTTTCTATTTTTTGATATTGATGGAAAAAGGTAAATTAGAAACGGTTGCTATCATAAAATTTAGATAATAAAAAAGCACCGCTTGCGGTGCTTTTTGTGTTTTTGTATACAGTTTAAATCATGAATACAAAAATGATGGATAGGGCGGTGATCAAAAACGCAAATGCGTAACAAGCGATCTTACCGACCACACCTGCATGGATTTTTAAATCATGCATACCGTGGTGCAAACGGTGCATCGCATGCCACATTGGTAGCGACAGAGTTGCGATAACAAACAGGGCACCAATAAAGCTGGTTGCGAAATCTGCTGCGCGATCGTAAGTCATTGCTTCTGGGCTAATAATGCCAAGAGGAACAAGAATACCGAGTACTAAAATCGTAACCGGTGTGATCATTGCAAACCAAGTACCGCCAGCACCGAACAGACTCCACCATACTGGCTCGTCAGAACGTTTAGGATGTAAATTAACCACGACGGACTCCTTAAACTATCGCAAGAACAAACAAGGTAATAACAGCAACAACAGCCCACTGAGCAAGAATGATAATTTTCTTATCAAGCAATTTGCCTTTAATACGAATAGGCACAACTTGTGGCATCATATTGAAGTAGGTGAATGCGTGGAATAGGCTACCTGCTAGGGCAAGAATATTTAAAATAATCACAATAGGGTTAGCCATGAAATCTAACCAGCCTTGCCATGCTTCAGGACCTTTAACTAGGCTACCTAAACCGAATGTTAAGCAGATTGTAAAAAAGATCAAAGGTAGTACTGTTGCTTCGCGGATCATGTAGAAGCGATAGAAAGCGCTGTCTTTCCACCAAGTACGCTTCATTTCACGAACGTAAGGTTTACGGTTGCTCATCCTTATGCCTCCATTGGTTTGATCATTGCAATAACGAAATCTTTAGAAGATTCGACTTTGCCTTGGTTAACAGCCG
Organism: Photobacterium sp. GB-72; assembly: GCF_003026095.1. Lineage (NCBI taxonomy): Bacteria > Pseudomonadati > Pseudomonadota > Gammaproteobacteria > Vibrionales > Vibrionaceae > Photobacterium > Photobacterium sp. GB-72. The sequence continues at coordinate 64,815 of NZ_PYNV01000013.1, forward strand.
CAGCTGGATCAACACTCTTAGGACAGACTTCAGAACAGTAACCTACGAATGTACAACCCCAAGCACCGTTTTCACCATTGATAAGCGCCATACGTTCATCTTTACCATTGTCACGGCTATCAAGGTTGTAGCGATGAGCCAGAGTCAATGCTGCAGGGCCAATAAATTCAGGGTTTAAACCAAACTGAGGACACGCGGCGTAGCACAGACCACAGTTAATACAGCCTGCAAATTGCTTGTATTTCGCCATTTGCTCTGGTGTTTGTAGGTTTGTACCATCTTCAGGTGTGCGATCGTTACCAATAATGTAGGGCTTAATCGCTTCAAGACGCTCAATAAATGGCGTCATATCGACAATTAAATCTTTTTCAATCGCAAAATTTGCTAATGGCTCAATTTTTACACCGTTAGGGTAGTCACGTAAAAAGCTCTTACAAGCAAGCTTTGGCACGCCATTTACCATCATGCCGCAAGAGCCACAGATAGCCATACGACAAGACCAACGGTAGGATAAATCCTTATCTAGGTGGTCTTTAATGTAACCAAGCGCATCAAGAACAGACATGGTTTCATTGAACGGTACTTCGAATTGTTCTAGGTACGGTTCTGCGTCTTTTGCTGGGTCATAACGCAGAATTTCAACTGATTGAATGCGAGTCGCTGACATTATGCCTTTTCCTCTTGTTGCTCTGTGGCTGCTAGTTTTTCAGCAGAGTCTTTTGCTGCAGCTTCGTCAGCGGCAGCACCATATAGACGTGCTTTAGGTTGAGATTTGGTGATCGTTACATGGCTGTAATCGATAATTGGTGCTGCGCCATTGTTGTAAAACGCTAACGTGTGTTTTAGGTAGTTCACATCATCACGTTCAGTACAACCGTCATCTAAGCGTTGGTGTGCACCACGAGACTCTCTACGATTTATTGCTGAGTGTGCCATCGCTTCAGCCACTTCTAGGCCGTAACCAATTTCAATTGCGTATAGCAGATCGGTATTAAAGACTTTACCTTTATCTTGAATGGAGATGCGCTTGTAACGATCTTTTAGCTCCGCTAGCTTATCAATCGTTGCCTGCATTAAATCTTCTTGGCGATAGATACCACAACCCGCTTCCATGGTGTGACCCATTTCAGTGCGGATCTCTGCCCAGTTCTCATCACCTTCTTGTGCCATTAGGGCATCAATACGTGCTTGAACTGCATCAATTTGTGCATTGATCGATGCGTCATTCCAACCTTTGAATTCCTCGGCACGTTTAACCGCGTGCTCACCAGCAACACGACCAAATACCACGAACTCTGCTAATGAGTTAGAACCTAAACGGTTGGCGCCGTGAAGACCGACAGAAGCACACTCACCCACAGCAAATAAACCTTTAATGCGAGTTTCACATTCGCCATTTGTTTCAATACCACCCATGGTGTAGTGAACAGTAGGGCGAATTGGGATCGGCTCTTTTGCAGGATCGACGTTGACATAGGCTTTTGCTAATTCACAGATGAACGGTAGACGTTCATGCAAGTATTCTTCACCAAGATGGCGTAGATCTAGGTGTACCACATCACCAAGTGGGTGCTTGATGGTGTTACCCTTTTGTTGTTCATGCCAGAAAGCCTGTGACACTTTGTCACGAGGGCCTAATTCCATGTATTTGTTCTTTGGTTGGCCGACAGGTGTTTCAGGGCCCATGCCGTAGTCTTGCAAGTAACGGTAACCGTTTTTATTTACAATGATACCGCCTTCACCACGACAGCCCTCTGTCATCAGGATCCCTGTGCCAGGAAGACCTGTTGGGTGATATTGTACGAATTCCATATCACGTAGTGGAATACCGTGACGGTACGCCATTGCCATACCATCGCCAGTTACAATGCCACCGTTAGTATTACAGTGGTAAACACGACCTGCACCACCCGTTGCAAGGATCACTGACTTTGCTTTAATACAAATCAATTCGCCTTCAGACATGTGGATTGCAATTAGACCTTGTACTTCACCATCTTCAACTAAAAGATCAACCACAAAATATTCATCAAAACGTTTGATTTGAGAATACTTAATCGAGGTTTGGAATAAGGTGTGCAGCATGTGGAAGCCAGTCTTATCTGCAGCAAACCATGTACGTTCTACTTTCATACCACCAAAACGACGAACGTTTACTTCACCGTTTTCTTTACGGCTCCATGGGCACCCCCACTGTTCCATCTGGATCATTTCGCGAGTGGCGTTCTCAACGAAATATTCCACAACGTCCTGTTCACATAGCCAGTCACCACCGCCAACGGTATCGTTGAAGTGATTATCTAAGCTATCTTCGTCCTTGATCACGGCAGCAGAGCCACCTTCAGCCGCAACAGTGTGCGAACGCATTGGATACACTTTTGAGATCAGTGCAATTTCTAGTTCTGGGTTAGCTTCTGCAGCAGCGATGGCAGAACGTAGGCCTGCACCACCTGCGCCGATTACAGCGATATCTGTGGTAATAGTCTTCACAGCTATCCTCCGAAGGTAAGACGGTAAAAATTGAAAAGATGCGCGTGGGGCATCTATCCTTGAAATCCTGAGCGCATTCTATGAAACCCTGTGATTAGATAAATTGATTTAGACGCAGGTTTTTACCGAAATAGTCAAAAAATGTAAGAAGATTACAAAACCTGTGATATTTGTCACAATCGATCATGTTTTTAAATTGTTATCTCTTTGTATTTATTGGTTTTTATGTTTATTAAATGTTAATTGATGTGTGGCGGTTATTTTGTTTTTATTGGGGGTGCTTTTTAACTTGATGATAAGAAAGACAAATCAAGTGATGCTTTAGTTGCGGGGATGTGGGTGTTGTAAGCTGGTGATTAAATATTAAGTTTTCATCAGAGAAAAAAAGAGAAGCTATTTTTTCATAATTTATTCATATCTTTATCAGTCATAGAGACTTTGTTGTGATCTCTTGTGGGAATCTGCGACGTTTATTGCTGAGCTCTGATAAAATGTGAGCATTAATCAATTTCATTAAAGAAGAAAGTTTATGTCTACTTGGCAACCTACTGCGTCTATTGAGCAACTCAAAAAACGCGCTCATCTGTTAGCGGTTATTCGTCAGTTTTTCGCCGCTCGTGAGGTGATGGAGGTCGATACTCCAGCCATGAGCCAAGCAACGGTGACGGATGTACACCTACATACTTTTCAAACCGAATTTGTAGGGCCTGGGTATGCTGATGGGCAAATGTTATTTTTAATGACTAGCCCTGAATTTCATATGAAACGATTACTTTCCTCGGGAAGTGGGGCGATTTATCAGATTTGCAAATCTTTTCGTAATGAAGAATCGGGTCGTTACCATAACCCCGAATTCACCATGTTAGAGTGGTACCGTCCTAACTTTGATCATCATTTGCTCATGGATGAAATGAATGACTTACTGCAGTTAGTTTTAGGTTGTGGTGCCGCTGAGAAGATGACCTACCAACAGGCGTTTATTAACCAGCTTGGCGTGTGTCCTTTAACTGGCACAATGACGGAACTTAAAGCGGCGGCTGCAAATCTTGGGCTGTCTGATATCGCTGAACCTGAAGACGATCGCGATACCTTATTACAGTTGCTATTTAGCATTGGCGTTGAAGGTAAAATTGGTCAGCATGTACCAGCTTTTGTTTATGACTTTCCTGCCTCGCAAGCGGCATTGGCGCAAATTAACCCAACTGATCCTCGTGTGGCAGAGCGCTTTGAGGTGTATTTTAAAGGCATTGAACTGGCGAATGGCTTTCATGAGTTAGCGAATGGTGATGAGCAATTACAACGTTTTGAGCAAGATAATCAAAAGCGTTTAGAGATGGGATTAAAGCCTCAACCGATTGATATGAATTTGGTTAACGCGCTACGTGCTGGTTTCCCTGACTGTGCGGGTGTCGCCTTAGGTATCGACCGGTTGATCATGTTGGCATTAGGACTTGATCACATTGAAAAAGTGACAGCCTTTCCTATTGAACGAGCATAACCGACAACATTGTTGAGACGTTACGTTTGTTATCAACGTAAAAAAGCACGGTAATTATCATTATTACCGTGCTTTTTTATTACGTAAGATAAATTTAACCGATACCTCCAAGGTGCAGATAAACATCAACAGAGGGCGGTATCAGGGCGACCACAAATTTACCTAAAACAGCTTTAATTCATTTAGATAGTCCGCAAGTAGGATTTCAAGGCGCCTTATCTTTGATGATTTAATATAGAGAATTCACACCTTAAATGCAAGTGGTTCTCATTACGTGGTTATTCAACGATAATTCGCGCGTTAATGGGTTGTACTGGTCGGTTGTTATTGCCCATGATTTGATGCAGTTTCTCGGTTTGATCTTTTGAGCTGTATTGTGGTGTTTCTAAAACAAACCAGCGAACACCTTCAGTACATGGTGGTGTCGTTAGTGAGCCATTGAATTGATAGTACTCTCGCTCGCGAGGAAGAAGATTATTCGGGCTCAGATCATCGGTGAAATCGATGGTATTACCTTTAGTTGGGATATCTTTTAGTAAAGAGCTAAGAGCATTGTTCTCACGTAAGCCGTTTTCAAACATCACTGCGATAACGGCAATGTTGCCTTTATCATCTACATTCACAAAGTGCGCTTCTAACGGGTATTGCTTACCGTTGATTAAGTTTTCAGATGGCGTATGGAAATGAATTTGCTTCAAGGTATACGTATCGCCATCCACAATCAGCTTATTATCACCACTCACGAGTGCTTCCACTGTATGCCCATTATTGGTGATATCTGTGATTTTTCCGTCATACTCAATTCGCAGTGGGGCAAGGTTTGTTTGCAGTGCAGAAGTGATGTTAATTGGGCTTTGATTTTTACCTAATCCGCACATTGGATAGCTTTCAGCCCAGTGTTCGTTGCTTTTGCCATAGCCCCAGTCAGCGGCTTGTGCTGTTAGAGACACTCCTGCAAGGAGAGAAAGAAGAACTAAAGATGCTTTTTTTATCATGTGAAAACCTTTGTTATATCGCATTTATATAGTGAAAAAGCGGCGCGTTGGTGTTGTCAGGTTAAGGACTGACATAACGGCATTTATTCTAGATAGGTATGATGGTAAGTCGAATACGAGAGAAAGGAAAATAAGATTATCTTTGTTAAGAGTTTACGGTATTGAGAGTGGAGGAAATGTCATGTTCTTTAGTGCAATGATTGATCGATGATTACATGGCGTCGTCAACTCGAGCTTAGTGTTTACCGTATTGTGGATAAGAAAAAAGGGCTAATATAGCCCTTTTTTCTTTTATCTATTATTACAGATTTTGGGAGATTTGCTCTGCGTAAGGCTGACCCATACGTGTTGTTTGCAGTGGTTTCATTTGCTCTACAAAACGTACCGCATCTTTAGGGAATAAGTTGATCACCGTAGAGCCGAGCTTAAAGCGGCCCATTTCTTCACCTTTTTTCAGGCTAATTGCTGCAGTACCTGTTGCGGGGTAATCCCAACGACGTACTTCTGGGCCTGTTGGCGGTGTTACTGTTCCTGCCCACGTGGTTTCAATACTGCCCACAATCGTAGCACCAACCAGTATTTGTGCTAATGGACCAAATTCGGTATCAAAAATACACACAACACGCTCGTTACGTGCAAATAGATTAGGGACATTTTCTGCAGTTAGCGGGTTAACTGAAAACAGATCGCCGGGTACATAAATCATTTGGCGCAATATACCATCGCATGGCATGTGAACACGGTGGTAATCACTCGGTGATAAGTATAGTGTCGCGAAATCACCGCCCATAAATTCATCGGCAAGATTTTTATCACCACCTAATAGTTCACAAGCATCAAAGTAGTGACCTTTAGCTTGGAATAAACGGCCCTCTTTGATTGGACCGAGTTGGCTAACGCAAGCATCTGCTGGGTGGCTAATGATACGTGTATCTTCATTAATTGGACGCGCACCATCTTTTAGTTCACGAACAAAGAAAGCGTTAAACGTTGGGTAAGCCGTAGGATCGGGATTACGTGCTTCTGCCATATCAACATTGTATTGTTTGATGAACCAACGAATAATCGCTGTGGTGACTTTGCCGCCTTCTAATGAAGCCAGTTTGCCCACTAAACGTGTTAGCGCATGCTTTGGCGTACAATATTGCAGGCCGATTTTTATCTTATCTAGCACAATTAATCTTCCGAAAAATACCACTTAATCAATAATCTAGCTGCTTATGTCAGAGACAAAGAACAACCCGAACAGGCAATGATACCTAACTCTTAGAGGAAAGTCAGGTTATCTGCATGGGTGGCTAAGAGTTTGAGAGTCGAGTCCAAAAATGAAGAGCATCCCAAAGAGAGTATAGGTACTCTCTTTGGGAGGGGATCAGTCAGGCTTGTTGCGAGAAAATTGGCGGTTAGCAACATTTTCCGACATGCTTTCAATGATCTTATGGTAGCTATTGAAACGGTCTTGGCTAATTTCACCTTTTTCAACGGCTTCACGCAAAATACAGCCCGGATCGTTTTTATGTTTACAATCGCGGAATTTACACCCGCCAAGGTAATCACGAAATTCAACGAAAGCTTCTGTTACTTGCTCTGATTCTAAGTGCCATAAGCCAAACTCACGCACTCCTGGTGAATCAATCAGATCACCACCTTCTTCAAAGTGATATAAACGTGCTGCTGTCGTGGTATGTTGGCCTAACCCTGAGTTACTTGAAACATCACCGATATCAGCTTCAACTTCAGGCATTAAGGCATTAACCATACTTGATTTGCCCACACCCGATTGGCCAGCAAAAATACTGGTATGATCTTTTAAGTCTTGCTTTAAGCCATCTAAGCCTTCGCCTGTATCGGTACTGACAAGGCGAACGTGATAACCAATCTTCTCGTATTGTGCGAGTTTTTGTTCAACATTTTTACGCTCGTCTGCACTCAATAAATCGACTTTATTTACGACAATAAGCGGCTTAATGCCGATAGTTTCTGCGGCAATAATATAACGGTCGATTATGTTAAGCGATAGCTCTGGTAAAATAGCTGAGACGATAACAATACGGTCAACGTTGGCTGCGACTGCTTTTACGCCATCATAATAATCAGGACGAGTCAGCATTGATTGGCGCTCATGCACCGCTTCCACCACGCCAGCAATACCTTGTAAGGCTTCAACTCCTGGACGCCAAACAACACGATCGCCAGAGACGAGACTTTGAATGCTGCGACGTAAGTTACAGCGATGAATTATGCCTGTTTCGGGATCTTCGACATCAGCATGTTGGCCGAAACGAGTGATCACCAGTCCTTCTCGCGCATTTTCTAATAATGACTCATCCCATTGGACGTCATTTTTCTCGCGAGTTAGGCGTTTATTTTGGTTTGAGCGGACGCGTCGGCTCTGACCTTTAGTTAGCTTTTTCTTTTTTGCCACAAGAATATCATTCAATTTGGTTAGCTTTCGGTATTATCATACATGGTTTAGTCACAAAATAGGCAATATCGAATGACAATCAGCGACAAGAATCTCATTTGGATCGATCTTGAAATGACAGGATTAGATCCAGAAACCCATAAAATCATTGAAATAGCGACAATTGTTACTGATCCTCAACTCAATATTTTAGCGGAAGGCCCTGTACTTGCGATCCATCAGCCTGAAGCTGAGTTGGATAAAATGGATGATTGGTGCACAAATACGCATACAAATAGTGGTTTAGTTGAGCGTATTCGTAAAAGTACCGTGACAGAGCAACAAGCGGTGGCACAAACAATTGCATTTTTAGAGCAGTGGGTTCCTAAAGGATCTTCACCTATTTGTGGTAACAGTATTGGTCAGGATCGTCGTTTCTTATACAAGCATATGCCTGAGCTTGAGCAGTACTTCCATTACCGTTATTTAGATGTCAGTACCCTAAAAGAATTAACGCGCCGATGGAAACCTGAATTATTAGATGGGCTTAATAAAAAAGGTAGTCACTTAGCACTTGATGATATTCGCGACTCAATTGATGAATTACGCTACTATCGAGAGAATATATTTACAATTTGATGGTTAAATCGGCACTTGAAAAACTTTATTCGTTTTTTTCTGCAGAAGTCTTGCATCAGTCAATTTTAGTCGTATAATGCGCAGCCTCGAAAGGAGATAACGCGTTTGTTTCCTTTCGATAAAAATCGGACGCGGGGTGGAGCAGCTTGGTAGCTCGTCGGGCTCATAACCCGAAGGTCGTTGGTTCAAATCCAGCCCCCGCAACCAATCTCTTTTAAAGAGATGTGATGCGACACTAGCTCAGCTGGTAGAGCGCAACCTTGCCAAGGTTGAGGTCACGAGTTCGAACCTCGTGTGTCGCTCCACTTTTTTACTTGCTAGAGAAGTGATATTCATGGCTACGGCGATGGATAAAAATAGTTGTCACCCAACTTAAAACAGGTGAAAAATCGGACGCGGGGTGGAGCAGCTTGGTAGCTCGTCGGGCTCATAACCCGAAGGTCGTTGGTTCAAATCCAGCCCCCGCAACCAATCTCTTTAAGAGATGTGATGCGACACTAGCTCAGCTGGTAGAGCGCAACCTTGCCAAGGTTGAGGTCACGAGTTCGAACCTCGTGTGTCGCTCCAAATTGATATTCATGGCTACGGCGGTGAATAAAAATAGTTGTCACCCAACTTAAAACAGGTGCAAAATCGGACGCGGGGTGGAGCAGCTTGGTAGCTCGTCGGGCTCATAACCCGAAGGTCGTTGGTTCAAATCCGGCCCCCGCAACCAATCTCTTTTAAAGAGATGTGATGCGACACTAGCTCAGCTGGTAGAGCGCAACCTTGCCAAGGTTGAGGTCACGAGTTCGAACCTCGTGTGTCGCTCCACTTTTTTACTTGCTAGAGAAGTGATATTCATGGCTACGGCGATGGATAAAAATAGTTGTCACCCAACTTAAAATAGGTGAAAAATCGGACGCGGGGTGGAGCAGCTTGGTAGCTCGTCGGGCTCATAACCCGAAGGTCGTTGGTTCAAATCCAGCCCCCGCAACCAATCTCTTTTAAGAGATGTGATGCGACACTAGCTCAGCTGGTAGAGCGCAACCTTGCCAAGGTTGAGGTCACGAGTTCGAACCTCGTGTGTCGCTCCAATTTGATAGTTCATGGCGAAAGCGGTGAACGTTAGGTGAAAGACCTAGCTATGCGACACTAGCTCAGCTGGTAGAGCGCAACCTTGCCAAGGTTGAGGTCACGAGTTCGAACCTCGTGTGTCGCTCCAATTTGATAGTTCATGGCGAAAGCGATGAACGTTAGGTGAAAGACCTAGCTATGCGACACTAGCTCAGCTGGTAGAGCGCAACCTTGCCAAGGTTGAGGTCACGAGTTCGAACCTCGTGTGTCGCTCCAATTTGATAGTTCATGGTGAAAGCGATGAACGTTAGGTGAAAGACCTAGCTATGCGACACTAGCTCAGCTGGTAGAGCGCAACCTTGCCAAGGTTGAGGTCACGAGTTCGAACCTCGTGTGTCGCTCCAATTTGATTGTTTATTTCATTGTAGATAAACAGAGTTATCATCGAACTTATCGATGAACTATTGCTGTGAAGTAATAGTCCTAATGTAGTATTCCTGAGGTATTCGATTACCGATATCATCAGTGTACTGCTTCAAGTGTTTCTAGCTTAGCTACGAAGCCCACTTAGAAGCGATCGGCTTCGACAACAGAACTCTCTTTGTATAAAGCAACCTTTAAGGGTTGTTTTTGCTGTCTCAGCAATACAGGGTATTCATGTTGTAACATCAATACTGCTGTATTGGCGCGATATAACTAACGCGTACGCTCTTTTCTTAGTAATGTTTATCTATTGCAACAGTAGTGCATAAAGCTGTGCCATCTGAGCGAATAACATTGCAGATAGTGCTAACACATTATTTTTATAATAGTATTTCACCGTTAGATCACAATGAAATTAACAGAGTTATCCACACTACATGTACTGTGGGTAAGTTGGTTGATTAGATGTGCTGATGCTATGTGAGTAACTTTGAATTTTAATTTGAATAGTGTTTAATTACCGTTATCCACAGGTGTTTTTATTCCATTTAACTTTATGTTTTATAATGTAAATATTGATTTTTATACCTGCTTTTCAACAGATTTTATGTCATGTTCCTCCTCGGGATAACTATCTTGATTATGTTATCCACCTCCTGTGTTTAATCTTTACCTATCCCCAAGAAAAAACCTAACTTTAAAAAGTTTTCCACATATCCCCCGAGTGACTTATGCATCTCGAGGTAAGCCTTTCTCAATAATCCGTACTAAACGTTTTGTTTTAGTAGGTAAAATTTCGAGAGCGAGTTGATCTTTTCTTTGTTGTTGTTGCGATAGCGCCCAATCGATATGTGTATCAAGTAATTCAGAGATCCCTTGACGCTGCTGAAGTGCTTCAACAATTTCTATTTGATAAGAAGCATTACCCAGAGCAATTGTGATATTTCTGAGCCATTGAATATGGCCTATCCGGCGAATAGCTGAGCCTTCGGTATTTTTTAAGAATGTCGTTTCATCCCAAGCATAAAGAGTTAGCAAGTCTTGTTGGTATAAGCTGTCACGACAGTGGTAATCGTGCTCTTCTGTTAATTGTCCATGTCTGTTTATGGGGCAGACTAATTGGCAGTCATCGCAACCATAGATACGGTTACCGATAGCACTGCGGTATTGCTCTGGGATCACACCATCAAATTCAATCGTTAAGTATGAGATACAACGACGCGCATCTACGATTCCTTCTTCAACAATAGCACCTGTTGGACAGCTCGTTATACAAGCGACACATTTCCCACATTGCTCACTGCTTGGTTTATCAATTGGCAGTGGAATATCAACTAATAGTTCACCTAAAAAGAACCAAGAGCCTGCTTGCTCATTTAAGATAAGTGAATGTTTGCCTGTCCAACCAAGCCCTGCTTTTTGTGCCAAAGGGCGTTCTAGAATAGGCGCTGAGTCAACAAAAGGTCGGCAGCCAAACTGCCCGACGGCTTGCTCAATACGTTGCCCTAATTGTTTCAGTCGATTACGGATCAGCTTGTGGTAATCACGACCGAGTGAATAGCGACTAATAAACGCTTTTTGAGGTTGCTTAAGTGTTTGGGCAAACTCGGCGTGAGGCGGAAGGTAATTCATTCTTACGCTGATCACACGGATAGTGCCGGGTAGTAGTTCAGCAGGGCGCGCACGCATCATGCCATGACGTGCCATCCAGTCCATATCACCGTGATAGCCAGCATCAAGCCAGCGTTGCAATTCAGCTTCGTGTTGTGACAAATCAATATCAGTGATACCCACTTGTTGAAAGCCCAGCTCTTGTCCCCAAGTTTTGATCTGCTCAGCAAGTTGATGGTAATCGATAGTCATAACCGAACTCTTTTATATTGCGCTAAATGAAAGGGGGCGCATTCTAGCATATTCTTGTTTTGATCATAGCGGTGAGAATGTGGATTGCTAAGAATAGACTGCGATAATGACCTCTGACGTTGCGATTATAGATGTATAAAATTAACACTGTGTATTTTGATTAGTTATAGTTGTTACACGTTTATTGAGGGCACTTTACCTATGATCACTCATGACATCCCCTTATTTCTCTATACCTCAGAGCAAATCAGGCAAGGTGAGCAATTACTCACAGAGCAACAAAATAGTGTCACGCTTTATCACTTAATGGAGCGTGCTGGAGAGGCAACGTTTGATCTTATGAGGCAGCGGTATCCTCAATGTAAAAAATTATTAGTGTGCTGCGGTAAAGGTAATAATGGTGGTGATGGTTATGTAGTGGCTCGTTTAGCACATGATCAGGGTATTGATGTTACTGTGTGGGAATCACCCAATGTTGAACATTTACCTGCTGATGCTCGATGTGCTCGTTCTCACTGGTTGCAATGTAATGGTAAAACGATCACTGATACGCCAACCACAAGTTATGAGTTAATTATCGATGCGTTATTAGGGATTGGGGTTAAAGGTGAAGTTCGCTCAGAAATCGCTGAACGCATTCGTTGGATCAATGATCAAAAGACGCCTGTGATTGCAGTGGATGTGCCTTCAGGATTATGTGCAAATACTGGTGCAACTTTTGGTGCTGTTATTAAGGCCTCACAAACGCTCTCTTTTATTGGTTTTAAACAAGGGCTGACAACAGGGCAAGCAGCACAATATTGTGGGGAACGTTACTTTTCAGACTTAGGATTTGATCTGCAATTCTCGCAAGTCATGAAACCATCAGCATTACACATTACAGAATCGCAGGTACAGTCATTACTTTTTCCGCGCTCACGTGTTGCTCATAAAGGGTGTTTTGGACGCGTGCTTTGTATTGGTGGTGATCTTGGAATGGCGGGAGCTATTCGATTATCGTCAGAAGCTTGTAGCCGTGCAGGTGCTGGCTTAACGTCGGTGATAACACGACCTGACAATGCACTGTCAATTGTGATGATGAGACCTGAGATAATGGCCATTGGTTGGCAAGAGTCTTCAAACATACTTGTTGATAAGCTTGCTTGGTCAGATGTGGTTGTATTAGGGCCTGGGCTTGGAACCAGTGATTGGGGACAATCTCTCTTTGCGCAGTGTCATCATATTGATAAACCTTGTGTCGTTGATGCTGATGGCCTTAATTTACTGGCAAAAGCCCCTGACTACCGAGATAATCGAATCATTACACCACATCCCGGCGAAGCGGCGCGATTATTGGATGTCTCTATTAATGAGATTGAAGCCGATCGGTTTGTCGCGATTCAGCGCTTACAGCAAAATTATGGCGGTGTTGTTGTTTTAAAAGGGGCTGGCAGTTTAATTTATGATGGTAAAACATTATGGATTTGTACTTGCGGCAATCCTGGAATGGCAACGGGAGGGATGGGGGACGCATTATCAGGTATCATTGGTGCTTTACTCGGCCAAGGTTTAGCGTTAGTTGAAGCGGCCTATGCGGGAGTCTGGATCCATAGCCGAGCCGCAGATTTGTGTGCGCAAAGCGGAGAGCGTGGTATGCTGGCATCAGATCTCTTTCCGTTTATTCGTCAATTAGTCAATCCAAGATAAAAACATGCAAACATTTGAAACCTTTCTTGCTGATGAGCAGGCAACAGTAGATTTAGGCCTTAAATTAGCTAAAGCCTGTACGCAACAAACAACGATTTATCTTCACGGCGATTTGGGAGCCGGAAAAACAACGTTTAGTCGTGGTTTTATTCGTGCGCTAGGCCATCAAGGGAATGTTAAGAGTCCGACATATACCCTAGTTGAACCTTATGATCTTGCTCCTTGGCAAGTGTATCATTTTGATCTCTATCGCCTTGCAGATCCTGAAGAATTAGAATTTATGGGAATTCGTGATTATTTCACCCAGGATGCTATTTGCTTAGTGGAATGGCCAGAGAAAGGTGATGGGTTATTACCTCAACCCGATCTTGAATTAGAAATGTGTTATCACGGTGAGCAGAGAAAAGTATTGATCCGCGCCAATACGGAATATGGTGCAGCATTGATCAATCATTTGGAGTTGAGTTAATTAGGATGGCGTTACGGACGTATTTAAAGTTCCTGATAGTAGGAGCAGGATTAGTGAGTTCTGCTGCCTCTTGGGCAAATGAACTCAAAGGGGTGAGAATTTGGCCTGCGCCAGATGAAACTCGCGTAGTATTAGATCTGCAAAGTAAAGCAGACTATTCTCACTTTTCATTAGCAGGACCTTCTCGTTTAGTGGTTGATCTTAAAGATACTAAGATCAAAACTAAACTTCCTATTGCGGTTCAGAAAAGTGATATTTTAACCAAAGTTCGCACCAGTACAGCGCCTGCAAAAGGTACAACGCGACTGGTGTTTGAAGTTAAGCGTGGTGTAACGCCAACAATATTCTCTTTATCACCAACGGGCAGTTATGGTTACCGTTTAGTTTTAGACTTGCCGAATGGAACGTCTAAAACTGTTGGTGCTAAAGAAGAGCAAGCAGAAGAAAAAGCGACGGCAAATAACTTAGCGAAAATGCCATCTGGTACCGCTGATATCGTGGTAGCGGTGGATGCAGGTCACGGTGGTGATGATCCTGGCTCTATTGGTCCAACGCGTAAATATGAAAAAAATGTCACACTAGCGGTTGCGAAAAAACTGGCAGCTAAGATCAATGCAACAACGGGTATGCGTGCAGTACTAACTCGCCGTGGTGACTACTTTGTTCCATTGGGTAAGCGTTCAGAAATTGCACGTAAGAATAAAGCCCTTCTTTTAGTTTCTATCCATGCTGATGGCTTTACAAAACCGCAACCTCGTGGTGCTTCTGTATGGGTGCTCAACACACGCCGTGCGAATACTGAAATAGGTCGCTGGTTGGAGCAAAGTGAGAAGCAATCTGAGTTATTAGGTGGTGGCGATGTTTTATCAAGTAATACCAATGATAAATATCTTGGCCGAGCGGTATTAGACCTTCAATTTAGTTACTCGCAAAAAGAAGGTTACGATGTTGCTACTCGTGTATTACATGAGTTACGTAAAGTGGCACGTTTGCATAAAACGGTTCCGCAATACGCAAGTTTAGCGGTATTGAAATCACCTGATATTCCATCGCTATTGGTTGAAACGGGTTTTATTACCAATCCGACAGAAGAGAAATTACTTAATACGACATCACACCAAAACCAATTAGCGAATGCGGTTTATAAAGGGGTGTTGGAGTATTTTGAAGCAAATCCACCTGAAGGTACTTTATTTGCTTCTCGTTTGAAAGGACGTGGAAGTAAGCATAAAGTGACATCGGGTCAGTCATTAAGCGGTATTGCCCAGAAGTATGGCGTGTCGATGGCATCAATCAAAGCTTCGAATAATCTGAAATCAACCTCAGTGAACATCGGTCAAGTGTTGATTATTCCTGGCAACATTAAGACAGCGTCGGTTTCGACGCCAACGAAAACGGTGAGTACGACATCGAGCAGTGCTACAGTGAAACCTGTTGCCTCAACCAAGGTGATTGTGCATAAAGTCGTTCGTGGTGAATATTTAGGTAAGATTGCAGCAAAATATGGTGTTACCATGAGCAGCATCCGTCAACTTAATCACCTAAAATCAGACAATGTGATGCTTGGGCAAAAATTAAAAATTGCCGTTCCTGCGCCGAAATATGTTCAACATAAAGTAAAGCGTGGCGAGTTTTTGAGTAAGATTGCTGATAAATATGGTGTGTCAGTTGCAAGTATTCGTGCTACGAATAAGCTACGTTCTGATAAACTAGCTGTAGGACAGACGCTAATCATACCAAGAAGTTAATTATGCCGATTCAGATTTTACCCGCTCGGCTGGCTAACCAGATTGCAGCGGGTGAAGTTGTTGAACGCCCAGCTTCTGTAGTCAAAGAGCTTGTTGAAAATAGTCTTGATGCCGGTGCTACTCGAATCGATATTGATATCGAAAAAGGTGGTAGCCGGCTCATTCGTATTCGTGATAATGGAAAAGGGATCCCTAAAGATGAGCTTGCGCTCGCCCTTAGCCGTCATGCGACTTCTAAAATTACTACTCTGGATGATCTTGAAGCGATAGTCAGTCTTGGCTTTCGTGGTGAAGCGCTTGCCAGTATCAGTTCCGTCTCTCGTTTAACGTTAACCTCCCGCACCCAAGCGCAAGAAGAAGCGTGGTCAGCGTATGCTGAAGGGCGAGATATGGACGTCCAGTTAAAACCTGCAGCCCATCCGGTAGGTACAACGCTAGAAGTGCTTGATCTTTTCTTTAATACACCTGCGCGTCGTAAGTTCTTACGGACAGAAAAAACAGAATTTAATCATATTGATGAGTTGATCAAACGTATTGCGTTAAGCCGCTTCGATGTTGCTATTACTTTGCGTCATAACGGTAAGATCATTCGACAATACCGAGCGGCACAAACGCCGATTCAAAAAGAGCGTCGATTAGCAACGGCATGTGGTTCAGGCTTTTTGCAACATGCATTGGTGGTTGAATTAGCGCACGGGGACTTGAAATTATCCGGTTGGGTATGTAGCTCTCAAGGCGCTCGTGCACAAAATGATATTCAGTATTGTTATGTTAATGGGCGGATGATGAAAGATAAGCTGATCAATCATGCGATCCGTCAAGCTTATGAGTCGAGTTTACGATCCGATCAGTATGCAGCTTACGTACTGTATATTGATGTTGATCCTCACCAAGTTGATGTGAATGTTCACCCAGCAAAACATGAAGTGCGTTTTCATCAAGCACGGTTGGTACATGATTTTATCTACCAAGCCTTACAAAGTGCATTACAGCAAGGGGCATTAGAAGAAGAGCAGCATCAGTATCAATCACCGACACGAGCGAGCGCTCATAGTATCGAAGTCGATGAAGATGGTGTCGTGATTGAACCAACAAACTCTGTGACGCAGAGGGTTGCTCAAGCGATAGATGCGACACCAGAGTATCCTCATAAATCACCGTCATCGGAATGGAATAAGTCTGCGTCGACATATTCAGCAGGTTCACCCATTGATAGTGATAGGCGTGACTCAGCAGTATCCGCTGAATATGCGGTAAGTGAAGCGTCTGAGCATAGTAAACCATCTTATTATTCTGCTTCACCAAGCACTAATAATAGAGATCAGCAGCATTATGATCGTAGTCCTCGTGAGCGACAAGGCAGTGAGCAAACAATAAATACCACGAGAACTTCTGATGCTTCATCTGGCGCCTCACGTTCTCCTAAACCGGAAGGGCCGACGGCGGCTGAGATCAAGGCATACCAAAAGTTGTTACAAACGGAATCGCCGACAGAACATGTTTTAGCCGAACAACCCATAGAGCGTGTTGCTGAGCCGCGTAGAGAGTGGCAAGCAATGCCTTCAACAGCAGTTGTTAAACAACATGCGATAGCGGGTAAAGCTATGGGGCTTGGTAAAGCATTATGTTTGGTGGCTGAGCGTTACTTACTAATGCAGCAAGAGACCAATATTGCTTTACTGAATTTAGATCATGCAGAGTTACTACGCTATGTTGGACAATTGCGTTTAGCGCAAACGGAAGGATTAAAACCTCAACCGCTTTTGATCCCACTATCGGTACCTGTAGAGAGCGATTTAATTGCCTGTGCTGAACAACATGCGATGCTACTTAAACAATTAGGGATTCAACTGAAAGCGAAAGGGAGAAATGGCATAATAATCATGTCAGTATGTATGCCATTAAGACAACAAAACTTACAACAGTTGCTCCCGAATTTGTTAACCTACCTACTTACAGCTTGTGATGATCCAGAAGCACAAGGGTGGGATAAATTATTATATTGGTTAGCTGAACAATGTGTTGGTACAGTGGCAAGTTATAGTTTGTCGCAAGCCATTCAGCTAGTCTCTGAATTAGAGCAGCTATGGGGAGAGAATTTGGCAGGTCATGAAAGCCAATTACTTCGACCGGTAGATATGCAAGCAGCAATAGAAGCCTTTAAATAATGATAACTAAGCCACAACCTCAAGCCATTTTTTTAATGGGACCAACAGCTTCGGGTAAAACCGATCTTGCCATTCGATTACGAGAGCAACTGCCTGTTGAGTTGATTAGTGTTGATTCTGCCCTTATTTATAAGGGAATGGATATCGGTACAGCAAAGCCAGATGCGCATGAACTTGCATTAGCACCGCATCGTTTGATCGATATTCGTGATCCAGCGCAAAGTTATTCGGCTGCAGACTTTCGTGCTGATGCACTGAAAGAAATGGCTGATATAGTTGCAGCAGGGCGAATTCCTTTATTAGTTGGTGGTACTATGTTGTACTACAAGGCTTTATTGGAAGGTTTATCGCCTTTACCTGCTGCAGATCTTGAGGTTCGCGCAGGGATTGAACGAGATGCTGCTGAGCATGGATGGCAAGCATTGCATGATGAATTAGTAAGGATTGATCCCGTTGCCGGAGCAAGAATTCATCCCAATGATCCACAGCGATTATCTCGTGCATTGGAAGTTTTCCGAATTTCGGGTAAAACTTTAACTGAGTTAACAAAAACTCAAGGTGAATCTTTACCTTACAAGGTTCATCAATTTGCAATCACTCCCATGGATAGGGCTGTACTGCATCAGCGAATTGAGCTTAGGTTCAATAAAATGATCGAGGCAGGTTTTGAGCAGGAAGTACGTGCGTTGCACGAGCGTGGTGATCTTCACCTTGAGCTTCCTTCTATTCGTTGCGTTGGTTATCGTCAGATGTGGGAATATTTGGACGGGAATTATGACTTAGATGAAGCGGTTTTCCGTGGTATCTGTGCTACCCGTCAATTAGCAAAGCGTCAAATTACCTGGCTTCGCGGTTGGAAAGATTTGACCTGGTTGGATAGTAGTGATGTGGATTCCGCGTTACAAACAGTCACAAACTCAGTTAGATGTGATGTTTGATTAACGTGTATACTCTGAACTGCTTTGCGTATTTTTAGTTTTTGTTCGTTGCTAATACAACTACAAACAAATAAGGAAAAGAAATAATGGCTAAGGGGCAATCTCTGCAAGACCCGTTTTTAAATGCGCTGCGTCGTGAACGAATTCCGGTCTCAATTTACTTGGTAAACGGTATCAAACTACAGGGACAAATTGAGTCTTTTGACCAATTTGTGATCCTATTAAAAAACACTGTAAACCAAATGGTATATAAGCATGCTATTTCAACGGTAGTTCCTGCTCGTCCAGTGAACCATCACCATGCAGGTGATCGTCCAGCAGGTACTGAACGTCCAGAAAAAACTGAAGAATAATTTATTCTTCCATTAAGGAGTTAATGGCTTGTTTGACCGTTATGAAGCCGGTGAACAGGCGATTCTTGTTCATATTAACTTCACGCAAGATGGGGAATGGGAAGATCTTAGCGAATTTGAAATGCTGGTCTCCTCAGCGGGCGTCAATACACTGCATGTTGTCACTGGCAGCCGTAAGACTCCGCACCCTAAATATTACGTTGGAGAAGGTAAGGCACAAGAAATTGCCGACGCGGTAAGAACAGCGGAAGCTGATATCGTTATCTTTAACCACTCCTTGTCTCCCGCTCAAGAGCGTAACTTGGAGCAAATTTGTCAGTGTCGTGTACTCGACAGAACAGGTTTGATCTTAGATATATTTGCTCAACGCGCACGTACCCATGAAGGTAAGTTGCAAGTCGAGCTTGCACAGTTACGTCATATATCAACCCGATTGATTCGTGGTTGGACTCACCTTGAGCGACAGAAAGGGGGGATAGGTCTGCGTGGACCTGGTGAAACGCAGCTTGAAACAGATAGACGTTTATTGCGCGATCGAATTAAAACAATTCTACGTCGTTTAGATAAAGTGGCTAAACAGCGTGATCAAGGAAGACGTGCGCGTAATCGTGCAGAAATTCCAACGATCTCATTAGTGGGATATACCAATGCTGGTAAATCCACACTCTTTAATCGGATCACCGATGCGGGGGTTTACGCCGCCGATCAACTGTTTGCAACTCTAGATCCTACACTACGTAAAATAGCAGTGGCTGATGTAGGTACAGCGATTTTAGCTGATACCGTTGGATTTATTCGACATCTTCCCCACGATCTAGTGGCAGCATTTAAAGCTACCCTTAAAGAAACACAAGAGGCTGATCTTTTACTTCATGTGGTTGATGCAAGTGATGATCGCTTCCGTGAAAACATTGAAGCTGTTGAAACAGTACTAGAAGAAATTGATGCGGGTGAGGTGCCTACTTTAATTATCATGAATAAAATTGATAATTTAGAGCATGCAGAACCTCGTATTGAACGAGATGAAGAGGGAGTTCCTCGTCGCGTTTGGGTTTCAGCGATGGAAGGGCAAGGCATTGACTTGTTATTCCAAGCACTAACTGAACGCCTCTCCGGTACGATGGTAGCGCATACCTTACGTGTACCCCCTGAAATGATTGGGCGTATCCGTAGCAAGTTTTATCAGCTGGGATGTATTTTACAAGAAGAATACGAATCAGACGGTTATTTGATGATTGATATTCGTTTGCCTTTGGCGGAATGGTCTCGATTACAAAAAAGAGAAAGTACTTCGTTAGATGACTTTATCGTTGCTTAATGGATTACTAGAGTGATAAAAACTGTCGTCATATCATATTGATGGAGTTCTATAATGGCGTGGAATGAGCCTGGAAACAACGGCGGCCGTGATGATAAAGACCCTTGGGGTAATAATAATCGCGGTGGACGTGAACAAGGACCACCAGATCTCGATGAGGTTTTTTCAAAACTAAGTCGTAAAGTTGGCGGTGTGTTTGGAAATAAAAAAGGGCCGAGTGGCAGCGGGAGCGCTGTTGGCTTGGGGGCTGTTGCCGTATTAGCTGCGGCGGTTTGGGGTTTTTCTGGTTTTTACACCATTGGCGAAGCAGAGCAAGGTGTTGTGCTACGTTTTGGTAAGTTTGATCAAGTTGTAAAACCCGGTCTGAACTGGAAACCAACGTTTATTGATGAAGTTATCCCAGTCAACATTCAAGCAATTCGTTCTCTTCGTGCATCTGGCTTGATGTTAACGAAAGATGAAAACGTTCTGAAAGTTGAAATGGATGTTCAGTACCGTGTTGATAACGCTGAGAAGTACCTATTTAGCGTAACGAATGCTGATGACAGTTTGCGTCAGGCAACCGATTCTGCACTTCGTGCCGTGATTGGTGATTCAACGATGGATCAGGCATTGACGACAGGTCGTCAGACTATTCGTGCGAATACTCAAGCAGCAATTGATAAAATTATTGCAAAATACGACATGGGTATCCGTGTTGTTGATGTGAACTTCCAATCAGCTCGTCCACCTGAAGCGGTGAAAGATGCATTTGATGATGCTATCGCAGCGCGAGAAGATGAAGAGCGTTACGTTCGTGAAGCAGAAGCTTACAGTAATGATATTTTGCCTAAAGCAACGGGTCGTGCTGAGCGTCTGAAGAACGAAGCTGAAGGTTACTCTGAGCGTGTTGTTAATGGCGCATTGGGTGATGTAGCACAGTTTGATAAATTGTTGCCACAATACCTAGCAGCGAAAGAAGTGACACGTGAGCGTTTGTATCTAGATACCATGGAGAAGGTGTACAGTAACACCAGCAAAGTGTTAATTGATACGAAATCAGGTGGCAGTAATAATATGATGTACTTACCACTTGATAAGCTGATGTCTCAGTCAAATCAAGCTGATAAGAAAACCGATAATTCAGATCGTTTAAGCGGTATTGAATTAGAAAAAGTAGAAACTCCAACTCCAGTTGCACCTGCTTCTCGTGCTGATACTGGCCGTCAAGGGAGATATTAATTATGCGTAAGTTAATGATCCCAGTAGTAGTGATTTTTATTGCTCTATTATTGATGTCAGTGTTTGTCGTAAAAGAAGGTGAGCGTGGTATCGTGGTGCGTTTCGGTCGCATCTTAAAAGATAACAATACTGAAATTGCCCGTATTTATCAGCCCGGCCTGCATTTTAAAGTACCAGTGTTTGACCGTGTTCATGATTTAGATGCGCGTATTCAAACTATGGATGATCAGGCTGATCGTTTCTTAACAGCTGAGAAGAAAGACGTGATCATTGATACCTATGTGAAATGGCGTATCAAAGATTTTGGTAAGTACTACTTAGCAACAGGTGGTGGTAATACATCAACTGCAGAAGCGCTATTAAAGCGTAAAGTAGTCGATAGCCTACGTGCTGAAATCGGTTCGAAAGAAATTAAGCAGATCGTGTCTGGAGAAGACAGCATTTCAACACCAACTACAGCGTCTGATATTGCACAAACTAAAGCGGCTAAAGCTGCTCTAGCGGTAATTGAAGGTGTAGTACCGGTGAAGGAAGTTGAAGGCCAGCGTGATAAAATCATGGCAGATGTACTTGAAGAAACGCGTGAAAGTGCGAAAGATTTGGGTATTGAAGTGGTTGATTTCCGAATTAAGAAAATTAACCTACCAGATGAAATCAGTGAGTCTATCTACCGTCGTATGCGTGCCGAGCGAGAATCAGTAGCGCGTAGTTACCGTTCGCAAGGTCGTCAACGTGCTGAAGAGTTACGTGCACGTTCTGAGCTTGAAGTAGCGACTGTTCTTTCTGAAGCAAAACGTAAAGCACAGGTTATTCGTGGTGACGCGGATGCAAAAGCGGCAGAGATTTACTCAAAAGCTTATAGCCAAAACCCAGAGTTCTACAGCTTCTGGCGTTCGCTTAAAGCTTACGAGAAGAGCTTCAACTCTAAAAATGATGTATTGGTTGTTGATCCTAACAATGAATTCTTTAAGTACATGAATCATTCAGAACTTAAAGCAAACTAAACCAATCACAACAGACATCTGTTATTGTAAAGACAAGGCCTCGGCCTTGTCTTTTTTTATGGGGAAAAGAAAAATGTCACATTCAATTTGGATGGCACTAGGCTTAGTATTAGTGGTTGAAGGCTTAGGGCCATTACTTGCGCCTCGCGGGTGGCGAGAGATGGTTAACCAGTTAAGCCAACAAAATGATAATAATTTGCGTCGTATTGGCGGCTGTCTGGTTGTTGCCGGTGCGGTTATTGCGTATATGATGTATAGGCAGATGTAAAATACATAGCACACAATGGTGACAATTAGCTTGCAGAAACGGTCTACACGGCTAAAAAATGACTGCAAGCTGAATGTTAAGGTGCTAGAATCCCTTTTTAACTACTGATAGATGAAGAAAGATGGCAAATAATGTAGTCGTTCTTGGCACCCAATGGGGTGACGAAGGTAAAGGTAAAATCGTTGACCTACTGACCGAAGATGCAAAATATGTGGTTCGCTACCAAGGCGGTCACAATGCAGGTCACACCCTAGTTATTGACGGTGAGAAAACAGTTCTTCACCTGATCCCATCAGGTATCCTACGTGACAATGTTAAATGCATCATCGGTAACGGTGTGGTGCTTTCTCCTGATGCGTTAATGAATGAAATGGGCCCACTAGAAGCACGTGGTATTCCTGTTCGTGAGCGTTTATTCCTGTCAGAAGCTTGTCCATTAATTCTTCCTTACCACATTGCTCTTGACCAAGCGCGTGAAGCTGCTCGTGGTAAAAAAGCAATTGGTACGACTGGTCGTGGTATCGGTCCTGCTTACGAAGATAAAGTTGCACGTCGCGGTCTACGCGTTGGCGATCTTTTCAATAAAGAAGCATTTGCAGAAAAGCTTAAAGAAGTGATGGCTTACCATAACTTCCAGCTTGAGCATTACTACAATGCTGAGCCTGTAAACTACGAAGAAGTGCTAGAAAAAGTACTTTCTCAAGCTGATATCCTAACGTCTATGGTTATCGACGTAACTAAAGAGCTTGATGATGCTCGTCTACGTGGCGACAAGATCATGTTCGAAGGCGCGCAAGGTACGCTACTTGATATCGATCACGGTACTTATCCGTATGTAACCTCTTCTAACACAACTGCTGGTGGTGTTGCTGCAGGTTCTGGCTTTGGTCCTCGTCACCTAGGTTACATTCTTGGTATTGCGAAAGCTTACTGTACACGTGTTGGTGCTGGTCCTTTCCCTACAGAGCTATATGATGGTCTAGACAAGCAAGATCCAGTAGGTAAGCACTTAGGTACTGTTGGCCACGAGTTTGGTGCAACAACAGGTCGTCTACGTCGTACCGGTTGGTTCGATGCCGTTGCTATGCGTCGTGCGGTACAAATTAACTCTATCTCTGGCTTCTGTCTAACTAAATTAGACGTACTAGATGGCTTAGAAGAGCTAAAAATCTGTACTGCATACAAAACGAAGACGGGCGAAATCTTAGAAGTTTCACCAATGGCTGCTGACGAGTACGAAGATCTAGAGCTTGTTTATGAAACAATGCCGGGTTGGAGTGAAACTACATTTGGTGCTAAGTCATTAGACGTGCTTCCACAAGCAGCATTAGATTACATTGCACGTATCGAAGAGCTAACAGGCGTTCCAATTGATATTATCTCTACAGGTCCTGACCGTAACGAGACAATTATTAAAGTTCACCCATACGGTGAATAATTATCGCTGATGCGAATTGATTTAAAAACCAGCTTTCGGGCTGGTTTTTTTATATCTAATTAAAATGAATACTGCCTTATTCGTATATTTTGGAAGTGATATCATTAATTAACGATAGAATGTTAGCTAAAGTCTTTAGGCTAGATGTCGATAAAAAGTTATCCCTAGCCTGAGATCTAATGATGAAAAAGCTTCCGATCTTATTATTGACTAGCCAGTTATTTATATCTGCCGCTTACGCATTGGATAATGTGGGAGATGCTGTTCCCATTTATAGCGATGATGAACTGATACAGCTTTTTGAAACGAACCAGCATTTAAAAAAAATAAAAGCTGATGATTGCCAGCTTGTACAAGATATTAAAGCGCGCGCTGAGCGAGTAGAGTCACCTTCTTATCAGTTTTTATATGGTGATATGTTGGCTTGGGGCGTATGTGTAGACAAAGATGTCGAGCAAGGTTTGTATTATATGCGAGCGGCTGCGCAGCAAGGCTCACCGGTAGCACTTGAACAATTAGGGCGTTATTATGCGAACGGAGTGTTATTGCAACAAGATAAAGAGCGTGCGATCCCATATTTACGAGAAGCTGCGGCGCTAGGAAATATTAAAGCGCGTCTTCAGTTAGCTGAACTATTAGTGTCAGATCATGGTAGTCCACTTGATTACGAAGATGCTTATCGCTGGCTGTATCAAACCACGACGGCGAATAAATCGTTATATAACCAACTGAATACGTTACGTCGAAAATTAGAATTACGTATGCCTGAAAATATTATTGCTCGGGCAAAACAACGTTCAAGTTTATGGTAACCTGTCCCAAATAATCCAGTAACCAGATAAAAAAGCACAGCATTTCGCTGTGCTTTGTTGTATTAGCTGCGTTAAGTTATAGGACTTTGTGTGGGCCGAAACATTCGTAGTGAATACGATCTTCAGATACACCTAATGCTAATAGCTGTTTAGCGATATATTGCATGAAGGCAACAGGACCACAGAAGTAAAAGTGCATGTTTTCATCTGTTAGCTGTGGTGCTATCGTGCTGAGATCCATCAAACCTTGGTAGTCATAATCTTCGGCAGGAAGATCGCTATCAAGTGGTGCGTTATACCAAGTGATATCTTGAATGTGATTGTGCTGCTGCGCGAGTGCTTTTACCTGTTTTTTGTAGGCATGATGTGCGCCATTTTCTGTGGCATGTAGCCAGTTAACAGGTGCTTGGTGATCTGTTAGTGATTCAAGCATTGAAAGTGTTGGCGTTAAACCCACACCTGCGGAAAGTAATGTGACAGGTGTGTTTGCTTCAACATCTAAGAAGAAGTCACCAGCAGGGGCGGCAAGCATTACTTTATCGCCAATATTGATATTGTTATGTAAGTAGTTTGAAACTTTACCGTGAGATTCACGTTTTACTGAAATACGGTACTGATCTTCTTGTGGCGCTGAAGATAAGCTATATTGACGGATTTCTTGGTTCTCTAATTCGTCAGCATTAAGGTAGATCCCCAGATACTGCCCAGGTTTATAGCTTGCGACCTTACCGCCATCTGTAGGTTTAAAGGTAAAGCTCGTAATAAATTCGCTGTCTTGTTGCTTGTTGGTTACGACGAACTCACGAGTGCCACGCCACCCACCAACTTTATTCGCATTTTCTTGATAGATTTCTTCTTCACGATTGATGAAAATATTAGCCAGTAAACCATAAGCTTCAGCCCAAGCGTCTAATACCTCTTGTCCTGGCGCTAATAATTCATCAATGGTGGCGATAAGGTGAGAGCCAACAATATTGTATTGCTCAGCGGTGATCATAAAACTGGTATGTTTGTGAGCAATCTTTTCTACTGCAGGTAAAAGCACAGCAAGATTTTCGATATTATTGGCATAAGCACAAATGGCATTAAATAACGCTTTTTGTTGGCTAGAAGGTTCGTTATTTTCCCCATTTTTTTGGTGGCTCATGTTAAAAACATCTTTTAGCTCAGGGTTATGGTTAAACATACGTTGATAGAAATGTTGGGTAACCATAGGGCCTGCTTCTGCAATGACAGGAGCTGTTGTTTTAACAATATCGATCGTTTTTTGACTAAGCATGAGCACTTCCTATAAACATGTATTTATAATGTATGTTATAAGTTGTATCTGATCTGTATCTTTTAGTCAATAAGAAGATTAAAATAACAACAGGAGGAGCCATTGTGCAGTTAACTAGTTTTACCGATTACGGCTTACGAGCTCTGATATATCTTGCGTCGCTACCAGAAGGTGAGCTAACAAGTATTACGAAAGTGACAGAAATATACAATGTGTCACGTAACCATATGGTTAAAATAATCAATAAATTAGGTCAATTAGGCTATATCGAAACGGTGCGCGGAAAAAATGGTGGTATTCGTTTAGGTAAGTCAGCTGAATCTATTATTGTTGGCGATGTCGTACGTGCAATAGAACCGTTACAGATTGTTAATTGTAGCCTTGATTTTTGCCATATAACGCCAGCTTGCCGATTAAAAGGTGTGCTTGCTGATGCAAGAGAAGCATTTTTGGCTGAGCTAGATAAATATACCTTGTTAACCTTAGTTGAAGATAATGCGCCGTTGCTGAATTTATTAAGCAACCCTAACAAGTTATAAAACATCATTTGGTTATACGTTTAATTAGCATATTCCTCCCAAAATTTAGTGGAGCAGCAGTCTTTATAGCGCTGCTCCCGTCTGATCACCTAAAAGCCAGATATACCTCAGGTATAGGTTGGCCTACAGGAAAAATATAATGTCTAAAGGTACTACCGATTTACCGGTCGACCCTTTTCGCGATCGCGAAGCATCTAATTATGAAAACCCGATCCCAAGCCGTGAACACTTACTTGAAGTGATTCGTGGTTTTAGTGCCCCGGTGAGTCGTGACCAGTTATTTGCTGAGCTAAAGCTAGAAGGCGATGATCACTATGAAGGCTTACGCCGTCGTTTACGTGCGATGGAGCGTGATGGCCAGTTAATTTTCACCCGTCGTCAATGTTATGCGTTGCCTGAACGTTTAGATTTGATCAAAGGTTACGTTATGGGTCACCGTGACGGCTTTGGTTTCTTACGCCCTGAAGGTTCGCTAGGTAAAGACAATGATTTGTTATTACCGCATCACCAAATGCGTGGTGTGATCCACGGTGATTACATTTTGGCGCAAGCGGGCGGTGAAGATAAGCGTGGTCGTAAAGAAGCACGTGTTGTTCGTGTGTTAAAAGAAAGCACAGCTCAGATTGTTGGCCGTTTTTTCCTTGAGGATGGCATGGGCTATGTGGTGCCAGACGATTCTCGCATTGCTCAAGATATCATTATCCCACAAGACGTTCGCCAAGGCGCACGTATGGGGAATGTTGTGGTTGTCGAAATTAACCAACGAGCGACGCGTCAACACAATGCTGTTGGTCGTATTGTAGAAGTACTGGGCGAAAATATGGCGCCGGGTATGGAAATTGATATTGCGTTACGCACCCATGATATTCCGCACGTATGGCCATCAGAAGTTGATAAAGAAATTCAACATTTGACAGAAGAAGTGCCAGAAGAGGCGAAAAAAGGCCGTGTAGATTTACGTCAATTACCACTGGTCACCATTGATGGCGAAGATGCTCGTGACTTTGATGATGCGGTTCACTGTGAGCGTACTACATCAGGTGGCTGGCGTTTATGGGTTGCGATTGCCGATGTGAGTTATTACGTCCGTCATAAATCAGCACTTGATAACGAAGCCGTTAAGCGTGGTAACTCTGTTTACTTCCCTGCACAAGTGATCCCAATGTTGCCGGAAGTACTCTCGAATGGTTTATGTTCACTAAACCCGCAAGTTGATCGCTTGTGTATGGTGTGTGAAATGACCATTTCTGACACCGGTGAGTTAACAGGTTACAAGCACTACGAAGCGGTCATGAATTCTCACGCTCGTTTGACTTACACCAAAGTCAGTAAAATGCTTGAAGGCGATGAAGAACTTCGTCAGCGTTATGAACCACTTGTTCCGCATTTAGAAGAGCTTTACAGCATGTTCAAAGTGCTGAAAGCAGCACGTGAAGAACGTGGTGCGATTGAATTTGAAACGGTTGAAACTCAGTTCATTTTCAATGCAGATCGTAAGATTGACCGTATTGTGCCTGCTGTGCGAAATGAAGCGCATAAGATCATCGAAGAATGTATGATTTTAGCCAATATTGCCTCTGCACGTTTTGTTGAAAGTGCCAAAGAGCCAGCATTATACCGTGTTCACGATACCCCAGGTGAAGAGCGCCTACAGGGCTTTCGTGATTTCTTAGGTGAACTAAGCTTACATCTTGGCGGTGGTTTAGAGCCTACACCAAAAGATTATGCAGAGCTGGCAAATGCGATTCAAACTCGAAAAGATCGCGAGTTGATCCAAACCATGCTGCTACGCTCAATGAAGCAGGCGGTATACCAAGGTGACAATATTGGACACTTTGGCTTGGCATTAACTGAATATGCGCACTTTACCTCGCCAATTCGTCGCTACCCTGATTTAACGCTGCACCGCGCGATTAAATACTTAGTTGCGAAGCAAGCAGGTAACAGTGGTAACACAACACCAACGGGTGGTTTCCATTACTCATTTGATGAAATTGATGCATTAGGTGAGCAATGTTCAATGACTGAGCGCCGTGCTGATGACGCAACGCGTGATGTCTCTGATTGGCTTAAATGTGAATACATGCAAGATCACTTAGGCGATGAGTTCGACGGTGTGATTGCCAATGTGACAGGTTTTGGCTTCTTTGTTCGCTTAAACGAATTGAACATTGATGGCTTAGTTCATATTTCAAACCTAGCGAATGACTACTACCAGTTTGATCCAGTAGGTCAACGCTTGGTAGGTGATAGCTCAGGTGTGGTATACCGTTTAGGCGATACCGTGAAAGTGAAAGTGGCATCGATTAACTTAAACGATCGTCAGATTGACTTTGATATTGTTGGCGCTGAGCGTAAGCAACGTGGCGCAGGTAAAACGGCTAAGAGTCATGAGAAAAAACAGCGTTTACGTAAAGCCGATGGTCTACGTCGTCAAAGCCTGAAAGTGTACAAATCAGAAGATGGCGTGGCAAAACAAGAAGAGCGCAGTGAATCAAAACGCGAACGTTCTTCGGTACGTAAAAAGCTAAAAGAAGGCGCAATTCCACTGGCGGACGAGAAGAACAAACCGAAGCCAAAGAAACGCCGTAAGCCAACGGATGAAAAACCGAAAGCTGAGACAAAAAAGAAACCGAAATCTCGCAAAAAGAAAAAGCAACGTGCGGGAAAAGCCGAACGCGCAGCAAAGAAGAGTTAAACCATGAGTAATGATATGATTTTTGGCATCCATGCCGTGAAAGCCGTGCTGGCATCTGATCCAGTTCGTTTTATTGAAGTCTTTGTACTGAAAGGACGAGAAGATGATCGTTTACTGCCGCTAGTAACAGAGCTGCAGTCACTAGGTATCACGATCCAAGAAGCAGGGCGTAAAGCACTTGATGACAAAGTTAAAGGTGCTTCTCATCAAGGTATCGTTGCTCGTGTTCGTCCAGGTAAGCAATACAACGAGAACGATCTCGATGATTTATTGGTGGGTAAAGAAAATCCATTATTATTGATTTTAGATGGTGTGACTGATCCGCATAACTTAGGCGCATGTCTACGTAATGCGGATGCTGCGGGTGCGGTTGCTGTTATCGTCCCGAAAGATCGCTCGGCACAGCTCAACGCAACGGCAAGTAAAGTTGCCTGTGGCGCGGCTGAAATCATGCCATTAGTACGTGTGACTAACTTGGCGCGTACCATGCGTGCACTGCAAGATAAAGGTGTATGGATTGTCGGTACGGCTGGTGAAGCAACGCATGATATTTACCAAAGTAAGCTGACTGGCCCATTAGCGATTGTGATGGGTGCAGAAGGCGAAGGTATGCGTCGTTTAACCCGTGAAACCTGTGATGATTTGATCAAAATTCCAATGGCAGGTTCGGTATCAAGCTTAAACGTATCAGTTGCAACAGGTATCTGTTTGTTTGAAGCGGTACGTCAACGTAGCTAATATGTTACTGACAACAGTAAAGAAAGTTGCACATTTAACCTGGTATCAGTAATCCCACACCCTTATTCGGTTTAACTGGATAAGGGTGTTTTTATTGGGATAGACAAACAGTCAAGATAACTTGCCAGTGGGCAGGAAAAACCTTGGCGTAGAGCACAGAATTTTCTTGCTTCAATTGATCATTCTCTGTACTATCCATCGTCCAAATTCTCGGTTCTTTTTTTAGTTCCTTGCTTCCCCAGGATAACCGAGCCGACAAGGGAAGCTGAATAATCCGTAAGGAGCAACCTATGCGTCATTACGAAATCGTATTCATGGTGCACCCTGATCAAAGCGAGCAAGTTGCTGGCATGATCGAGCGTTACACTGCTGCTATCAAAGATTCTGGTGGTCAGATTCACCGTCTAGAAGATTGGGGTCGTCGTCAAATGGCTTACCCAATCAACAAACTGCACAAAGCACACTACGTTCTAATGAACGTTGAAGCTGAGCAGTCTGTAGTTGACGAGCTTGAGTCAAACTTCCGCTTCAACGACGCAGTGATCCGTAACATGATCATGCGTACTAAGAACGCTGTTACTGAGCCATCTCCAATGATGAAGGCTAAAGAAGAGCGTTTCACTAAGCGTGAAGATCGTGCAGAAAATGCACAATCTGAAGGCGAAGCAGCTGCTGAGTAATTTGTATAAATGACCAATCGTCTGGAGTTAGTTGGCACTATTGCTAAACAACCCAAACGAAGCCAGTCTCCTGCGGGCATACCTCATTGTCACTTTGTGCTTGAGCATCGTTCGATTCAACAGGAAGCAGGCCTACCACGCCAAGTATATTGTTATATTAACGTGGTAGTCAGTGGCAAAGGTCAACAAGTACTCACTCAAGATTTAGTTATCGGAAGCAATGTTAAGGTAGGAGGGTTTATCTCTTATCAAACCGGCCGTAACGGCATTGGTAAATTAGTATTGCACGCCGATCACATTGACATAATTTAGATCAGGAGATAGCCCATGGCTCGTTTCTTCCGTCGTCGTAAATTCTGCCGTTTCACTGCAGAAGGCGTACAAGAGATTGACTACAAAGACGTAGCAACTCTAAAAAACTACATCACTGAAGCTGGTAAAATCGTACCTAGCCGTATCACTGGTACTCGCGCTAAATACCAGCGTCAGCTAGCTCGCGCTATCAAGCGTTCTCGTTACCTAGCACTTCTACCGTACACTGACAAGCATCAGTAATCGGTAGTAGTTTTTAGACTTTTATAGAGGACAAGATAATGCAAGTTATTCTACTTGATAAAATCGCTAACCTAGGTAGCCTTGGCGACCAAGTTAACGTTAAAGCTGGCTACGCTCGTAACTTCCTTATCCCACAAGCTAAGGCAGTAATGGCAACTAAAGCTAACGTTGAAATGTTCGAAGCACGTCGTGCAGAGCTAGAAGCTAAAGTTGCTGAGCAACAAGCTGCTGCTCAAGCTCGTGCTGAAGCACTAAACGCACTAGAAGCAGTAGTAATTGCTTCTAAAGCTGGTGACGAAGGTAAACTATTCGGTTCTATCGGTACTCGTGACATCGCTGATGCAGTTACTGCTGCTGGCGTTGCACTTGTTAAGAGCGAAGTACGTCTACCTGAAGGTGCACTACGTACTACTGGCGAATTCGAAGTTAGCGTTCAGCTAAATTCAGATGTATTCGCAACTGTTAAACTAAACGTTGTTGCTGCAGAGTAATCGCTTTTAGCTTTAATAGAAAAAAACCAGCCTTCGGGCTGGTTTTTTTATGTCTGAAATATGAGAAAAAACAACGTTAGCGTCAACCCTTAGCTTTACTTCATACTGTAAATCAGGCTAACAATCGTACTAGAATCGAAGTTTTTCATATTGTTAGGTACCCAGGTGTAATAGGTATAGTTAAAGCCAATACTCAATGCGATGTTATCGGTGATGGAGTTGGTTAGTGATAAATCATTTTGGATCGTAGTATTACTTTTACCAGCCACAATATTGGTTTTATTTTCCAAGGAAAGTGTTTTAAGCGGTTTCCATGTCATGGTTAATGAGCTTTGTAAAACAGCTTCATTCACTACTTCTGGTTTGACTATATCACCATCAATTTCATCTAGGTTAGGATCTTGGTGGCGAAAACCAGGACCGATATCGACCAAGGTTTGAAACGTTTCATAGCTAAAGAGACGATAACCGATACCAGCAGAAGCCAGTGAATCAACATAATATGGACCATAGCGATCATCAATATAGCTGCCGCTACCATATAAGTAATAGCCGTCACGGATCAGCATTTGTGATTTCAAATTGGCTGAAATCTTACGTTTATCTTCTTCGCCATTTTTCTTCGCCATTAGTAGGCTAGTATCTGCGTTAGTTTTATAACGACCTTTGATATATTGCAGATCATAATTAGCGTTTAGCGTCTGTGAATCTGAATTACCAGCAAGTGCTGTAAACCCAAGCCCCACCTCACTGGTAAAGTGAGAAGGCGAGACATCTTCTTCGATATCTTGATCGTCAGCAGCATAGGCTGCAGTATTGGCAAGCAGCAATAATGTCAGTAGGTATCTTGCCAAAGGTCCTCCCACGGCAGGTGTTGTAAATTGAGTGTTATTGATGATAAGTATTATGCGCTCGCATTCTAACCCAAATTTGTCAGCTTTTGGTTAGGAATCGTTACGCTTGACTGTTAGTTAATTTAAAAAGGCGCATAATTAAATAACCATCAGGTTTGAGGCGAGTCGTAAGTTTATGACTGCTCAGAATCGAATGTATGGGGTATACTACTATGCTTCATTCTTGTTCTTGGCTAATACGCAATTTCTATGGCAGATAATAGTAAACCGAAAAAACCAAAAGATAATCAAATGGACGCCATTAAGATGCCGCCTCACTCTTTAGAGGCTGAGCAATCTGTTCTTGGTGGTTTGATGCTGGATAACGAAAAGTGGGACATGGTGGCTGAAAAAGTCGTTGCCAATGATTTCTACAGTCGTCCACACCGGATTATTTTTCAGGCGACAGCGGCACTATTAGAAGCGGGTCAGCCGCTAGATTTGATCACCCTGTCTGAAAACCTTGAGCAATCAAGCACTCTTGATGATGTCGGCGGTTTTGCTTACTTAGCTGAACTGGCAAAAAATACACCATCTGCGGCAAATATTTTAGCGTACGCTGATATTGTCCGTGAGCGTGCACTTATTCGTGACATGATTGGTGTGGCAAATGAAATTGCCGATGCCGGTTATGATCCACAGGGCCGCACCAGTGAAGACTTACTGGATATGGCTGAAAGTAAAGTCTTTGCGATTGCAGAGCAACGTACCAACGATAAAGAAGGCCCACAAAGTGTTGATACGATCTTAGAAAAGACCTTAGAACGTATCGAGATTCTATACCAATCGCCGCAAGATGGCGTGACCGGTGTATCGACAGGTTTTACCGATCTCAATAAAAAAACCGCTGGCCTTCAAGGTTCAGATTTAATCATTGTTGCGGCACGTCCATCGATGGGTAAAACTACCTTTGCGATGAACTTATGTGAAAACGCCGCAATGGAGCAGGAAAAACCTGTACTTATTTTCTCGTTAGAGATGCCAGCTGAACAGATCATGATGCGTATGTTGGCGTCACTTTCGCGAGTCGACCAAACTAAAATACGTACCGGTCAACTCGATGATGAAGACTGGGCACGTATATCATCAACAATGGGTATTCTGATGGAAAAGAAGAATATGTTCATTGATGATAGTTCGGGCTTAACACCAACGGAAGTCCGCTCACGTGCCCGTCGTATTGCCCGCGATAACGGCGGTTTAAGCCTTATAATGATTGACTACCTTCAGTTAATGCGTGTACCTGGTTTGCAAGATAACCGTACATTAGAGATCGCTGAAATTTCCCGCTCGTTAAAAGCGCTGGCAAAAGAATTAAACGTACCGGTTGTTGCCTTGTCGCAGCTTAACCGATCGTTGGAGCAACGTGCCGATAAACGCCCTGTTAACTCAGATTTGCGTGAATCCGGTGCGATCGAGCAGGATGCCGATTTAATTATGTTTATTTATCGTGATGAGGTTTATCACGAAGATAGTGCCCTGAAAGGGATCGCTGAAATCATCTTAGGTAAGCAACGTAATGGTCCTATCGGTACCGTCCGTTTAACCTTCCAAGGCCAGTTCTCTCGCTTTGATAATTATGCAGGCCCCGCCTACGATGAAGAGTAAGCGTAAGAATATTATTTAGGATTTTGGATGAAAGCTGCAACCGCACATATAGATACTGAAGCATTAGCCCACAATTTGGGGTTAATCCGTCATCATGCACCAAATAGTAAAGTTTTGGCGGTCGTAAAAGCCAACGCTTATGGGCATGGCTTACTTCGAGTTGCTCAAACGCTTACAAATGTTGACGCGTATGGTGTTGCTCGTATTGAAGAAGCATTAATTTTACGTGCAGGTGGGATCGTGAAACCTATTTTATTATTAGAAGGGTTTTATGCACCGAGTGATCTTCCAGTATTAGTGACCAATAATATTCATACTGTGGTTCACTCGATTGAGCAATTGGAAGCATTAGAGCAAACAGAGCTTGATAACCCAGTGCGAGTCTGGGTTAAAATTGATACCGGTATGCACCGCTTAGGGGTACGTCCAGAAGATCTGACGGATTTTATGGCGCGTTTACATGCCTGTGAAAATGTCGCAAAGCCACTACGTTTTATTAGCCACTTTGGTAATGCAGATGATTTAAGCTCTGATATTACATTAAAGCAGTTAGATACCTTTTTGGATTTGACTCAAGATTATCAAGGTGAGCGTTCATTAGCCGCCTCTGCGGGTATTTTAGCGTGGCCTGATAGCCAGCTAGAATGGATTCGCCCAGGGATCATTATGTATGGTGTTTCACCATTTAATGAGTCTGAACGTTTTGCTTCGGCTTATGACTTAAAGCCAGTGATGACATTAACCTCTAGCCTGATTGCTGTACGTGATGTTAAAAAAGGTGAACAAGTCGGTTATGGCGGTATTTGGACAAGTGAACGAGATACCAAAGTTGGTGTGATTGCGATTGGCTATGGTGATGGTTATCCACGTACCGCACCTAACGGCACGCCAGTGCTTGTTAATGGTCGTATTGTGCCGATGGCTGGGCGTGTATCAATGGACATGCTAACGGTGGATTTAGGGCCCGATGCTCAAGATAAAGTTGGCGATACTGCCACATTATGGGGCGAAGGATTACCTGCTGAAATTGTAGCAGAGCACATTGGCACGATTGCGTATGAATTGGTTACTAAATTAACACCACGGGTTGCGATGGCATATACGTGATGATTTAAATATTGGACGAAAAGCTTTAATGGAAGATATAAAATTAAAAGCCGTGGCGTATGCTGCGGCTTTGTTGGTTTCAGTAGATATTTATGCTGAAAATGAATTGCTTGATATTGAGGGTTCTGAAACGGTAGAAAAGACGGATTCAGATATTGCCGCAGTACCCTTTATGTTTTCTACCGATAGCATGGGATTGTCTATTGGTGCCGCAGGTGTGGTCAAAAAAGCAGGGCAACCACAAGCTTCACTATTAGTGGCTGGATTGGTGACAGATAAAGGTACATGGATGACGTATCTGGGGGCTTACAATTACGCGTTATCCGCCGACAGCCGCTGGCTATTTGGAGTAGAGCTTTACAGTGGTGATTATAAAGATTTTAATTACTATGTAGGAAAAGCGACCCAAAATGATTCCCACCTCGATGATAGGATCATTGCCGATGCGCAAGAGTCACTGTACCAACTGAGTGCGCGTTATATTTTGCCTATTGGCCAAGGTAAGCATGATCCTATTCAATCTGCGCTTTATCCTAACCGTCAATTAACGGGTCATACGCCATGGGAAAGTGGCGTATCGTCAATAGATTTTCGCCCGTTCTATCAATCTCGTCAGTTTGCTAAAAACACACCGAACCCACCTTCTGATTTTTCACATAATGACAGTGTGTGGGGGCTAGAAACGCGGTTTGAATGGAACAACCGAAACAATACTGCGAATCCAACTCAAGGCAGTAAAAGTCAATTTAAGCTGACATATGCGCCTGATACTTCAGATCAAACAAGCTGGTGGAAATGGGAAATCAACCAAAGTTGGTATTTGAATTTAGGCAAGCTGGATAACTTATTTGATCAGCAAGTCTTGGCGTTTAATGTGTATACCGCCGATACCCCAAGTTGGAATACAACGGATTCAAAGCATGGTTATCATCGTCCACCTGAATATGCAGGAGTCAAACTGGGGGGCTTATATCGCTTGCGGAGTTTTCAAACGGGGCGATATGTTGGGCGATCTGCAATCAGCTACAGCGCAGAATATCGCGTGATGCCAGATTGGCAACCTCTGAGTGAATGGCCTGTCTTTAATTGGTACAGCGTGCCTTGGTGGCAGTGGGTCGCATTTGCTGATGTTGGTCGTGTTGCGGATAGTTACAATCTCTCTGAGTTGCATTCAGACATGAAATGGAGCGCCGGTGGCGCTGTACGTTTTCAAGTCGAAGGTGTTGTTGTCCGAACCGAAATGGCGTGGGGCAGTGAAGAAAGTACCTTTAGAGTGATGGTTAACCAGCCGTTCTAGTCTTAAATATAAAGCACTTAACCATCATTGTTAGGGATAAGTGCTTTTTTGTCTCTTCAATATACTATTCGCCTTGAATAGTGATCACGACTTGGCGAGAGCCGCCATGATCACGGTGCTCACCTAAATAAATACCTTGCCATATACCTAATGCTAAACGTCCTTGTGAAATAGGGATCGAGATACTATTACCTAACAATGAACTTTTAATATGTGCCGGCATATCATCATCTCCTTCATAGGTATGTCGATAATAAGGCGCGCGTTCTGGTACAAAATGATTAAAGTGTTTCTCCATATCATGACGTACCGTAGGATCGGCATTTTCATTAATGGTTAAGCTTGCCGAGGTGTGTTGAAGAAAACAATGGACTAATCCAACGCTTAAAGGTCGGATCTCATGTAAATGTTGCGCTATTTCCTCAGTGATAAGGTGAAAACCGCGCTTTTGAGGAGTAAGATTAATTGTTTTTTGATACCACATGGCTATTTACCTATAGGTTTAACCTTTTAGTTTGATTAGTTATTCGCATTATTACATTGATGCGAAATACAGGTATGATGCATTCCAAGTTTTCGTGATTTACCGCAATGACGACCTTTTTCTTTTCGCGGCATCATCACAAGTGATCAAAATTATAAATAAGCCTGCCATCATAGGCTAATGAGCAAAATCGGGGATCTTTCGCAAACAGTGTATGGGCGCGAAAGGTAAACATAACAAAATTAGGATATTTTTATGTTGAAGAACATCAACCCAACGCAAACTCAAGCGTGGCAAGATCTAACCGCACACTTTGAACAAGCTCAAGATTTCCAATTAAGCGACTTATTTGCTAATGATAGCGCTCGCTTTTCTAAGTTTTCTGCGCAATTTGGCTCAGATATCCTACTTGATTACTCTAAAAACCTTATCACTGAAGAAACGCTAACTAAGCTGTTTGCTCTTGCAAAAGAGACAGAGCTAGATGCTGCTATTGCAGATATGTTTAGTGGCGAGAAAATTAACCGTACAGAAGATCGCGCAGTCCTTCACGTAGCACTACGTAACCGTAGCAACACACCAATTATGGTTGATGGCGAAGATGTGATGCCTGCTGTGAATGCGGTACTTGAGAAGATGAAGTCTTTCTCTGATCGCATCATCAGCGGTGAATGGAAAGGTTACACAGGTAAAGAAATTACCGATATCGTGAACATCGGTATCGGTGGCTCAGATCTTGGCCCTTACATGGTATCTGAAGCGCTAGGTGCTTATAAAACACGCCTAAACATGCACTTTGTTTCTAACGTTGATGGCACGCACATTGCTGAAACGCTAAAAGATCTTAACCCAGAAACAACATTGTTCTTGATCGCATCAAAAACCTTCACGACTCAAGAAACCATGACTAACGCGCTATCTGCACGTGACTGGTTCTTAGCAAAAGCAGAAGATAAAGCACATGTAGCGAAACACTTTGCTGCGCTTTCAACAAACGGTGAAGCCGTTGCTGAATTTGGTATTGATACTGACAACATGTTCGAGTTCTGGGACTGGGTTGGCGGCCGTTATTCACTATGGTCTGCAATCGGTCTATCAATCTGCTTATCAGTAGGGTTTGATAACTTTGTTGCGCTACTTGATGGCGGCCATGCAATGGACAAACACTTTGCAGAAGCACCATTAGAACAAAAGCTACCGGTTATCCTTGCGCTTATCGGTATCTGGTACAACAACTTCCACGGTGCAGAAACAGAAGCGATTCTTCCTTATGATCAGTACATGCACCGTTTTGCAGCGTACTTCCAGCAAGGTAACATGGAGTCAAACGGTAAATACGTTGATCGTGGCGGTAACCCAGTGGATTACCAAACAGGCCCAATTATTTGGGGCGAACCTGGCACCAATGGTCAACATGCTTTCTACCAGTTGATCCACCAAGGTACGAAATTGATCCCATGTGATTTCATTGCTCCTGCGATTAGCCATAACCCATTAGGCGATCACCATCCAAAATTAATGGCGAACTTCTTCGCGCAAACTGAAGCACTAGCATTTGGTAAGAGCCGTGAGAAAGTTGAAGCAGAATTCTTTGCTGCGGGTAAATCACAAGAAGAAGTGAATGAACTAGCAGAATTTAAAGTATTCGAAGGCAACCGCCCAACGAACTCAATCTTAGTGAAAGAAATTACGCCTTATACACTCGGTGCATTGATTGCGCTTTATGAGCACAAGATTTTCACTCAAGGTGTTATTTGGAATATCTTTAGCTTCGATCAGTGGGGCGTAGAGCTTGGTAAACAACTGGCTAACCAAATCCTGCCAGAGCTAAACAATAAAGAAGAAGTATCAAGCCACGATAGTTCGACTAATGGTTTGATCAATGCATTTAAACAATGGCGAGCATAATCTTAGGCTAATGTACTAAGTTATATGTTTGTATAATAAAAACGCCGCTAAATAGCGGCGTTTTTTTATCTTTTCAGTGATAGTTATTACAGTGCAATAACTTCGCTGGCTTGTGGGCCTTTCTGACCATCCGTAACGATAAACTCAACACTTTGGCCTTCACGTAAGGTGCGGCGCCCTTGAGCTTGAATAGCACTGAAGTGTACAAACACATCTTTGCCATCTGTTCCAGAAATGAAACCAAAGCCTTTGTCATCGTTGAACCATTTTACGGTTCCAGTCAGTTTACTCATGTACGTCTTTCCCTTTTAGACAAATAATATACAGTCATCTCCGCAGTTATAAGTAACATGATGCGTATGACATAAGCTAGTCTAGATCGAAAAAAGAGCGGAGAGTAGTCTTTTATTTAAGAATGGTTTTATTAATAAAAGACTTAATAAAGAATTAGATAGCGTTAAGTAAAGTAAAGAATTTATCGTGTAATTGACGCTATATTTTCATTAAAAAAGACGATATCAATCGAAACAAATTTCGATATAGGCTTTGCCATAGTCAGAATCAAATGGCATTAAGATGATCGCATTATCACATTTATGGGTAATGGTATGGCCTTTACCAGAAACAACCGCAGGTGTTGCCATATCAAAATCATAGCCATTTTCAGCCAGTGCACGTTTTGCACCACCTGTTACCATATTAGTAATTTCACCAACCATATCAGTAACATCTTCATTAATGCCTGCTGGACGTTCACCGAGCATGCGTTGCATGATTTCAAGCGCCAGATCTTGCTCAAACGTGATTGACATCGACCCTTTGGTTTTTGGGCCAATCATACCGATTAAGCCAGATACATCACCACGCGCAATTTCATCTTTCTTTAGTCTTGGCTTTTGTGGTGTCATTGGCATAGATGCCATGGTGTTAAGCACATTAATCAGAGATGCAAGAAAAGGGTTTATAAATTCTGCGCGCATAATTGTAAGACTTTTCGTTGTAGGTTAAATAATAGGTTTATTGCCTTGGCATTTTTCACAAATACCATGGCTTTCAACAACATGATGATTAATCTTAAAACCAAGTTTTTCTGATTTTTGACGAAGCAGTTTGGCTAACTCATCATCATGGCACTCTTCAACACTGCCACATTCATCACAAATCAATAACTGCGAACAGTGATCGGCATGTCCTAGTACACAGCAAGCAATATAGCTATTTGTGGACTCCACTTTGTGAACAAAACCTTGTGCTAAGAGAAAATCTAAAGCTCGGTAAATCGTTGGCGGCTTTGCTTGCGGTTCTGAAATTTTGAGTTGATCTAATAACTCATAAGCGCTGATTGAGCTATGGTGCTCAATAATCAACGCCAACACTTTTAAGCGCTGTGGCGTAAGTCGAACGCCTCGCTCTTCACAGAGCCGCTGCGCCTTTGTTAATAATTGGGCTTGATCCGCCATAAAACCTCAAAAAACTACAATAACCGTTTTATTTTATCACAGCCTATTTGAAACATATCGTAACTTAGCAATTAAGCTGCAATAAGCTGTAGTGTTTCGTGTAGAGGATCACGTAATAAGAAAAATAAGAATAAGTGAGCACTGATTTTTTCATTGATGCTTGCGGTGACTCGAAATATTCCTTTTAGGTGTTAATCATCGTTTATACGCTTCAAGGAATAGTGGGGTTAAGCCATAAGGTGGAGGGCTGATTAGATTTCCTCTTCTATAGTTACTTGTTGGTAATAATCTTTTGTTATTTTGCTGTATTGTTGTTTTTGGTGTAACTATTGATAATACACCCATCGAAACGCACAGGCGTTTATAAACATAAAGACACAAGGTTTTATTACTCATGAAAACAGTTATTAAAGCAACTATCGCAGCCGCTATCATCGCTATGTCTTATAACGCTTCAGCTAAAGATGGTGCGTTTACAGGTAATGTTCAATTTCAAAAAGCAGCCGTTAGCAACATAAATGTCGCACATTACCAAAAACAAGGTACCGCAGAGCGTTCACACTCAGGTGTGGTATTTACACAATCAGCATCACAACTCACATTTACTGGAAAGTTACTGTCTGCAGCTGATAAATAAGCCGCAGATATCGGCAAGCGATACCTCATTTTAATTATTACGTTTACGTAATAGTGGTTAACTTTTCATTTTATTGTTTATTTCCAGTAAGTGAGATGTTGTTAGCATTAACACTAAGAATCACCATAAAAATTTGGTGCTGGTAACATTCACCTTCCACAAAAAGAACAATTAATGAGGATTTATTCGAATTTAATGAATGGTTATTGGTGGGGGTGATATGTAATATTTGCATTAGTAAAACTAATGCAAAGAAGCATTATTTCTCACTTTTAAAAGCCGATTAAACTCCTATAATGCCCCCCATCGAAACGCGACCAATGCCTTATAAATACTGTGTTTAGGCAAGGTTGTACATTATATAAAACTTGCTTTATTAAGGAATTCACAATGTCACGTATCATTAACAAAATTGTTGGCTTATACACTCCAGTTTTCGCTTCTATGTACAAAGCGCAAATCAAATAAGTGTTTAAAGAATTTAAAAAAGGGCGTTGAAGGTAACTTCAACGCCCTTTTGCTATTTGGTAAAGAGATAACTCAAAAACGCAGCGAAGAATGATCCAAGAGTGATATTCTCTAAGTCATAATCCTGATTTTATGATATTTCGTTAATTGTTATATTGATGACTTCAAATTATTACTTAAATATAACCCTGTATTTATGACTTCATAAATACGGGTGGTCTATTGTAAGTGCGTGAGATTCGGGCTTGTTTAACGAGATCCTCTGCCTACCCAGTGTAGCCCGCTTGGTGCTAAAAAATAGTGTCTATCCTTTGGCCTGTCCGTATTTGGTTATAGGCTTTATTTTCTTATTTCTATAGCGGCCTACGTGGGCTGGTCGTTGCGGTAAAGCAAGATCAAAAGCAATAAAAAAGCCTGTTGGCGCAGGCTTTTATCGTTTTTAATGAGGCATCGCGTCAGCAATGTTTGGGGCTTTTTTCACATACCGTTGTTGGAGTTCTTCAAATAATTCCATGGTATCAAAACTGTCTAACGAGGGACGTTCGCCAGTAAAATACGCGACACTTTTATTAAACAGTGCCGATATTGCAATGAGTGTATCTAATCGTGGTAGTGTTTTTCCGTACTCTAAATCTAAGTAGGTTTGCCTTGCAATTTTCAAGTGTTTAGCGGCATCGACTTGCGTCATGCCATGCTCTTCACGGACTTGCTTTAGCAAAAAGTGAAATGCGTTAGGGGTGCTCATTATTTTAGTTCTTCTATGTTTTTGTACGTCGGACCAAGGAATTGTATCGCTAAACAGGAAGTTGAAAAGTAGGGAAAAGTGATTTTTCGTTATAAATGGTTAGGCTGGAAAGTGCCATTAACTAGACGATATAACGCTTTGTGTTTAATCGCTCTTCTTTACTACGATTTAGAAAATAATCGCTTTCTGTTGCGGTAGATATAACAGATATTATGTGGCATGGGTGGGAGTTGGTTGTGAATAAGTAATCCTTATTCGTTACAACATTATAATAATATGCGCTTTTTCCCATTATCATGTATATCTGAATCCTAACAATTGGCAATCTATTGAATTAACAGTAATTTAAAAGGCACCCGTAGATGCCTTTGATTTATTTACTGTTTCCAAATGAGTTTGAAATTATTGGCTGACTTTATTTAAGTACTCCATATTGAGTTTAATACCTAAACCCGGAGCGTCACTTACTGCAATCATACCATCGATGATTGGCGGCTCATCTAGGGTTAGATTTTGAGTGAGTTCACCTTGCCAGAATTCTTGATGCAGATATTCAATGTAGTGATCAGTTTTCATCGCAGCACCAAAGTGACGGGCTGCCGCAGAAGTAATACCGGTTTTCCAGTTGTGTGGCATTAGGATCGCATTGTGATATTCACATAACTCTTCAATACGCAACAGTTCCGTTAGACCACCGCAGCGATTGTAATCGGATTGAACCACTGAAATACCCGTCGTGTTTAACCATTCTTGTGCTTCAAAGCGAGTAGTAGACATTTCAGCGCCACATAAACGTGTCGATAAACACGCAGCGAGCTTCTTGTGACCAATTAAATCGTCATGTTGAAGTGCTGCTTCGACAAAATAGAGATCGATATCTTTAAGTTGATTGAATGTCCAACGTGCAGCCTGCCAATCATGCCAGCGGTATAAACAATCCACCATCATATCAATATCATAGCCAAGTAGATTACGCAGTTCGCGAAGATACCAAACAATCTCTTTATCTGTCGCAGGGCAGCTAGGCATGATACAAACCTTAACGGCTTTAGCACCTACCGCTTTCGCTTTATCGAATAGTACAGCATATGCATCGATGATTTCTTGCAGAGAAGCATCTGACGATACACTCGGGTATAGAGTGAAATAAGGGGTAATCTTGTCGCGATTCTTACCCCCCATTAGTTGGTATGCAGGTACGCCAAGCTGTTTGCCTGCAAGATCGTACAGTGCCATGTCGATACCCGAAATAACAAACATTCCTAGGCCACGCATGCCAACCCATCGAGTGGTGTCGTACATATTTTCCCAAATAGAGCGGAATGCCATTGGTTCACGGCCAATCACCGCTTCTTTAATATTTTTAAGCCATTTATGTTCGGTTTCTAATTCGGCAAAGGCTTTGATGACTTCAGGGGAACCATCGGCTTCGCCAATACCGTACATACCGTTCTCATCAGTCACTTTAACGATAACGGTATTTTCACTCCAGTTTGTCGCTTCAACATTGACTGGAATAAATTCAACAGAGGTGATTTTTGCAATAGACATTGTTATGCCTCAACTTTATTTAGTTCAACAGCGTTATCGCTTACTTGTGCTGGTGCAGCAACTGTTTGGTTAAAGAGTTCAGGATGGTCACGACGAATCCATTTCATCAAACAAACCACTAGCATGAAATAAAGAACAATCATTGGTAGGCCAACAACCACACACATAGATTTAATGGTATCTATGCTTCCGCCCATGAAGAATGCAGCCATTGATACCGCACCGATACCAATTGCCCAAATCATACGTACTGAAACATCAGGATCTGCGTCATGGTCAAGTTCTTTAGTCGTCATCATTGATACTGCCATTGCTGCTGATGTCATTGTCGTCGACATAAGGAAGAACTCAACGACCAAGAACGTCACCAGAATGATACCGCCAAATGGCAAAGACTTAATGGTTTGAATAATTGCACTTGATACGCCGGATTCCGTCATCCATTGTAAAATAGGTAATGCGCCGGTGATTTCGTTAAATACAGAGTAGCTACCAAAAA
Organism: Photobacterium sp. GB-72; assembly: GCF_003026095.1. Classification (NCBI taxonomy): domain Bacteria; kingdom Pseudomonadati; phylum Pseudomonadota; class Gammaproteobacteria; order Vibrionales; family Vibrionaceae; genus Photobacterium; species Photobacterium sp. GB-72. The sequence continues at coordinate 109,243 of NZ_PYNV01000013.1, forward strand.
TAGCAATAAAGAATGAACAGCCAGCAGAACCAAAAGTAATGGTTGTTAGGACTAACTGCTTGATCGTACGTCCTTTAGAGATACGAGCAAGAAAAACACCCATCATCACCAAGTAAGCGAAGTACCAAGCCCAGTAATACATAGTCCAAGCTTGTGGGAAGCCAGATTTCTGCACTGGATCAGTCCAGAAGCTCATTCGGATGTAGTTGTTAAACATCACACCTAAGCTATCGAAGAAGTAAGAGAAAATAAAAGCTGTTGGACCAGATATTAGAATGATCAAACCTAGCGCAAATGCAGCGTACACACATGCATTAGCAAGTTTCGACACGCCTTTCTTCATACCGGCAAACATCACGAGTGCATAGAATGCGATAAAAAGAATAATGATGCTCACTTGCACTTCGATGCCATTTTTAATGCCAGTTAGGTTTTCAATACCTGCACCGATAAGGTCTACAGCAAGTCCCATCGAGGTAGAAAACGCACCGAGTGTACCGAAAATAGCAACGATATCGATGATGTAACCAACGATGCCTTTAGCGTGTTTTTCACCAATAATATCAACAAGTAGTTGGCTAAGACGAAGATTACGGCGTTTCATCTTGTGCAAGTAGTAGGCAAATGGAACTGCAGGTAAACAGAAAATAGCCCAACCGGTTGGTCCCCAATGGAATAACGTGTAGGTGATAAGCCATTGTGCTGCCTCAGGAGAACCTTGCTCTGCAAACATTGGTGGACTTTGCATGTAGTACATCGGTTCGCCAACGGCCCAGAAAATCAATGCAGCGCCTACGCCAGCAGAGAAAATCATGAACGCATAGCTTGAATAGCTAAATTCAGGAGTGTCTGAATCAGTTCCCAGTTTGATGTTACCGAAACGGCTGAATGCAAGGTAAAGAAGGAACATCAAAGATGAAAAACCAGCAAGCTGGATAAACCAACCGATATCGTTGGTTACCCATTTCATGCCAGCATTTGCAGCCGCGCCTGATTGCTCAGGGAAGAATACAGCGAGCCCGAGTGCCAAGAACGTAAAGCTTATGGCAGGCCAGAATAGTTTGTGGTCTAGATTATTGAATTTCATTGCAATTCCTTGCTAATTATAAATTGCTGCCGTTTTCAATCATGATGGCGCGAATATCCGCAACATTTAGGTCACGAATCGCTGAATTTGTATTTATTGCTTGTACCGCGGCAACGCCGGCTGCGTGGCCGAGTTCAAAGCACTGCGCGGTTACGCGTGCTGAAGCGAGAGCTTCATGTTCTGCACTTAGGCAGCGGCCTGCGACGATAATATTTTCACCAATAACAGGGACTAGTGTGTGGAATGGGATGTCATAGTAATCGTTCAGTAGCCAGTGTAGTTTTGGCTTATCGCCAGAGTGTAATTCGATTGGCCACGGAGTTCGACAGATGCCGTCTTCACGTTTGCGGCAGTTAACCACGTCTTCGTTAGTTAGCGTTTCAACACCCACAATTGAACGAGTTTGACGAATACCCACTTCAACACCGGTATCCACCACGTAAGCATTTTCACAACCCGGCACGTATTTATTGAGGAAACGTGCGTAGTCACGAACTTGGCGACGGCCAAAAATCTCTGCTTCAGTGAAATCTTTCGGATCGATAACGTTCAATGTGCGGCCATCTTGGCCAGCTAAGCGAGTCGCGTTGACCATCAGTTCACTAGGGCGAGTGGTTGGGAAGATCCAAATCTTATGGCGTGGAAGATCGTAGTCACCCGATGCATTAGCCGCGAGAATGTTCTCGGTTACTTTTGGTGGACAGATGGTATCTTCACCGTAGTACGCAAGGTACTTATCCATATCTACCCCCGCATAGCGGAAGAACATGGTTGGGTTTTGAATACGACCGTTGTCACCGAAGTAGTAATCCATACCCGCGCGCGCTACCACCGCCGCATCGCCAGAGGCATCGATGATTTTTTTGCTGAGAATGATGCTTTGACCTGCGTTTGACTCAATGACCACACCTTTAAACGCATCGCCATCCATGATCACGCCAGTAACCGCTGTATGGAATAGCGTGTTTACGCCAGCCTGCTCAAGAAGGTCATCGGCGACTTCGCGCCATACCAACGGATCGTGCGTCACTGTGAAGGTTTTGCCGTAAATTTGTGGAGGTGTCACGCCACCACGTTTTTCCAATTCTTGACGAAAACGTTCAGTAAAACCGAAGACAACTTGCTCGGGTTGGGCATTTTCGTCTTCTGTTGCCATGTACATACCACAAATGGTGCCGGATAGGCCTGCGACTGCTGCGCCACCGCAAAATCCATATTTCTCAATCAGCCATGTATCTTTACCCATACGACCAGCGGTCTCTGCCGCCGCTACGCCTGCGGGACCACCACCAATAACCAATACCTCAGCTTCTGCCAGAATTGGCAGTTCTGGTAGAGATTCATAACGACGGATAATACTCCAAGATTTCATTGTTGCCTCACTAATAGATTACTGGTATACATGTGATATATCAGGTGTGTGCGTTGAATATATACCTGTATTTTTTGTGGTAAAATTAATTCTGGTCTTATTGTGAGGTTGCTCACTGAGAATTTAACAAAGGAACAAAAGGGTATGAAAATTAACCCCCTAAATAAGAATGAAGTTGCGTATAATCAGCTAGAGAAAATGATTATCTTCCGCGAACTAGAGCCGGGAAGCATGGTGAGCGAGAAGCAACTAGCTGAAAGCTTAGGTCTAGGTAGAACACCTGTACGTGAAGCGTTACAACGTTTGTCTTATGAGCGGATGACTGAAATTCACCCGAGAAGAGGGATACAAATCCCACCGATAACAGTGGAAAGCCAGCTTAAAATATTGGAAGTTCGACGTGATATAGAAGCACTGTGTGTACGTTATGCGGCATCACGAGCAACCCTTGAAGTGAGGTTGAAAATGCTGCAGCTTGCTAGTGAGCTAGAAACCTGCGCTCAAAAAAGAGATGACTTTAAATATGCTGAGTTATTAAAAGAGATACATATATTATTGGTAAAAGCAGCAGATAATGAGTATTTAGAATTGGCGATGGCACCGCTACAGGGCTTGTCGCGCCGTTTTTGGTTTACGTATAAAGATGAAGGACAAGATTTTGTTCAAGCGTCGTCATTGCATGCTGCTGTATTACGCGCGGTATACAATGCAAATGAAGAAGAAGCTGTGATCGCGTCTCATCGCCTTAATGACTATTTAACCGATGTTGCTTATCGAAGTATTCAACCTCGTAAATGATCCGTACCATTAATTATAAGCAATAGCTCTTTCCTTACTGATCCCCTTTAACTCAAACATTGAATAATTTTTATCATTCGTAGAGCTTTGCTTTGATATTCATGTAATCTTTATCATATAAGAGCATGATTCCTTGTATACCTTTTTAAGAGTCTATTTTTTGTGCACCCTAACGAAACCAGTTTAGGGGTAACCATGCTGATCCGTGCCTATCTTCGTGCTTCAACCACCGAGCAAGATGCCCAACGGGCAAAAGAAGAACTCAAAGCCTTTGGCGCTAAGTTTGATTTTCGTATTGCTGGCTACTACATCGAAAACCAATCAGGCACCAAGTTAGAACGTCCTGAACTCAACAAGCTGATCGACGATAGCGAAGCCGGTGATGTGTTGCTGATTGAAAAGATGGATCGCCTTACTCGTTTACCTTGGCTTGAATGGAAAACTTTAAAAGCACGTATCATGGAAAAAGGGTTGGTGATTGTGGTGGCAGATCAGCCTATGACGCATGCGGTGTTCAGCGCAGGAGAGCAGAACAGCATTACCTTGGCTTTAACCGAGTTCATGTTGGATTTAGGTGCAGCCATGGCCCGTGATGATTACGAAACTCGCCATAAACGCCAAGCACAAGGTATTGCGAAAGCAAAAGCAGAAGGTAAGTATCGTGGTCGCCGTGTGAATGAATCTCTGCATCAAGATATAAGGGATCAGTTAAAACTTGGGCGGAGTTATTCAGAGATACAGCAGAAGTTAGGCTGTAGCAGGGCGAAAATAGCGAGAGTGGCTAAGTCAATTATATGGTTTAAATCAATAGATTAACCTTAATGATTTATGTTAAAGGCCGCTTTATTCGCGGCCTTTTTATATAAACTCAGGTAATTAGATTACATTTTACTTTTTAATAAGGCTGCGACCGAACGAAAGACAGGTACAACAACTGAGTTACCAAATTGTTTGTACGCAGCTGTATCTGCGCAAACAATCCTAAAATCAGTATCTGTTTCATTTCGATCAAACTCTGGCTTTTCAAATCCCATTAATCTTGCACATTCTCGCGGAGTAAGTCGTCGTGGTGTCTTATATAATGAATCAAACTCAGGTGCATAACGCCCGTGCAGCTCATCATATTTCTTTTCACCCTCTTTAAGTGCAAGTTTGTATTCTTTTTCTGATGTGTTTGGATTATTACTTTTGAAGCGCTCAGCGAAGCTTTTTGCTACTTCCTCTCGTTCAAGGTTCTTTCTAATACCGTTGGGTCTGTTATCAATCAAGTATTCAGGCTCGAGTCCATCTTGGTTAATTAATATTTCAGATCCATCTTTGTAATAACGTGCTGAAAGTGTACGTGTTATTGCTTTTGGGTTTTGTGGATCAACCAACCCAAATCCAAAACCATTACCTTTTGTTTGATGCTTTAGTGCGTAGTGGTATAAATAGTTCCAAAGGTTTGGTGTAAGAGTGTATTTCTCTTTCTCTGCTTTGTTGAGTTTGCAAAGTATATTATCCACAGTATAACGATTTTTTGGCTTCTCTATATTGTTGAGAGAAAGCTGCTTTAGCTCAGGTCTTACTTGAGTTAAATCTTTACGTATACCAACTAATACAATACGTTCACGGTGTTGCGGTGTAAAATGAGCGCCATCAATGATTGTTGGCTCAGGCTTACGTTTACGTACTTGTTTTATCGCTTCTTCAATATCTGAATCAACATTCGATATATCAGCAACCCAATATCCTGCGTTATCGAGCGCTCTGATGATTGTTGCAAAGGTATTCCCTTTATCATGGCTTTTTAAATTCTTAACATTTTCAAGTACAAAGTATTTTGGCTGTCTTGTTATAAGAATTTGTTCTACATCGAAGAATAAAGTGCCTTGTGTATCACACTCAAACCCATGCGCTCGGCCTAATGAATTTTTTTTAGATACGCCTGCGAGTGAAAATGGCTGGCAAGGAAAGCCTGCAAGAAGTAAATCGTGCTGCGGTATATGCTTTAAGATGCTTGCTTGTCTGTCTTCTTCTGTCGCTTCTGTATTTCCACTCTGCGTAATTTGAGTGACATCCATATAAGAAGTATTCTTCTCTGGATTATCATTTATATCATCTAGGAAATACGGCAGCTCGTGCTCATCAACATAGTGATTAGCTAGATAAGTTCTACGTGCGGCCATATCCCATTCACAGGTAAATACGCATTTTCCACCGACATCTTCAAAGCCTTTGCGTAAGCCGCCAATGCCAGCAAAGAGATCGATGTACGTAAAACTTGGCGTATCCCAATGGGGGGGCTTTTGGGGTAAGAGTTTTTCTTTTAAATCTTCTAGCGCTTTTTCATGAAAAATAATAAAACCAGCGTTAGGGTTAGCTTTCCACTTACTTAATTTTTCACGTGATATATCACTATAATTGCCACCAAGTTGTTGAAATTTAATAGCTAGGTTCTTTTGGTCGTAAATTTCAATAAGAAGTTTTAATAGCTTATTTGTTTCTTCTAAATTTCGATGTAGGCGCTTCTCATCTTCTAGATCACCTTTAAGTATTTCGTTGTATCGCATGACTTCTTCTTGGTGGGTGTTTTGTGCTTGATTCTATCACACAAAACTCCCTTTTTTGGTTTTTATAATTGAACTATTGCAGTTTCCTCATATAAATCGCAAGCTGCTTTGTAAATGTCATTGATTCGCCATTGTGAGCGTCGTTTGTTTTCTTTCGGGTTATCGGGGCAATATTTAGGTGCAGGATCTAAGTAAATAATCCCTTTATGAATGGCCTGGAACAGATTCTCTGCATTAGTCTTATTACACCATAAGACCTTATTGGAAAACTTCACTTTCCATTTGTAACCATCATCTAGTGTTGCTTTATCGTCATTAGAAATTTTCTCTGCGGGTACATAAACAACTTCATTATGTTTGGCGCCCCAGCAGTTAAGTAAACGTTCTAAAGACCAACTTGCGGCTATTTTATCTTGTCTATCGACGAGTACGACGGCCATATCCATCATTTGCTTAGTAATTGCTATTTCAGGAGTATAGTAGCCGGTTTTATACTCTATTTTCTTCTTACCTGTAATCGGATCTTTGGTTTTAATTGCATGTTTGCAAATGATTTTTAGTGTTAATTGTGTTTTTGTATTTTCTTTGTATGCACGATGTAAGCCTGTTAATCGGTATGCCCCGTCTTTTTCATAACCATAAGTTGTCATAAAACGATTGAAGTCATCTTTGTAAAGTCCACCATCAGGTTCTGGCGTGAATAGGGTAAGTTTCTTTCGTGTAAATGATTTCAACTCAATACCAAAAATATCACCATTCTTATCGGCATTAGGCTTTATTCCACAAGCATGTTCGAGTGTGTAACCATGTACTTGTGTACCAGTAAAAGGAATAGTATTCCCTTCTTTATTAAAGCGACAACCAAGCAATGCTTTGTTTGCTATTTTGTCTTTAAGAATAAATTTTAGTTTTTCTGTCCCTGTTTCTTGTTCAATAATGATCGCTTTACATACAGAAGAACCATGGTAATTCTCAAGATTTTTAAATTGTTCTACGAAGGTTTTGTTAGGTGAAACAGCAATCATTGCGATGGCTTCACCAGCCTTCGTTGCTCCGATTATTAAATAACGGGGCAATAACCCATTGCTCTTTGTGTAATCAATTGATAGTGAACGCGGCATTTCCCCGTCAACAGTTAAAAAACCTGACAATCTGGCTTCGGGATATTGTGAATATACAATCGCTTTGCAAGCTTTAGTCTTCGCTGTTTGCCCTTTGTTGTCTAACCATGAAAAGGATTCAAATACAGCTTCAGGAATATTCTTACCGGGGGTAGAGGCTCTTTTAGTTTGACTGGTACTAGCTTCTCTATCTCTAAAGTTCAAAGCAAAAATAGAGTTCAGTAAACTTGCATTAGAATGTATATAAATTTGATTTTTATCATTAGCATTTTTTGGCAACGCTTTAATTAATGCAATGTTACATCCATGTACTTGGAGCTGTTTGAGCACTGTATCTAAATTGTCTATGTCCGTGTGATCGAATTGATTGAATTGATACATTGGTACAGTCCTGTCGCAGAAATGAGAACAGAACATTATGATCAATTTTCCAGGTTATCAATAGGTTACGGTTTTTTATGGTGCTTAATTTTCTAGTTTTACTTTAACTACACCCTTTTGCCTCATACCACTCACCACCAACGCCACATTGATATAAACTCCCATCCATGTCATTTACATGGTTAGGGCTTTGCCGCTTTCTTTCTCGAACGTGATTCAATTTACTGTCGCAAAGCTGTTGTTAAAATCAGGATGGCCGTCTTGTTTATCAATACGGATTGTTGCGTAGCTGCTATGGCGATCAATATGCTTAACACGCTAATGGTGATGATTGATTTAAGTAAGGTAAATCCTTTAATTATCATTATATTAAATCCATTTTACGTAAGTTATGTAAATTGCATCAGTTAAGTAAGTTAAGTAAGTTACTTAACTTAAATCAGTTTAAAGCGGTTGGCTTTCCACTCGGCAGCATCTATTAATCCGTTATCGTAATAGCCACCCCAATCGAAAAAGAACGGGCTAAAACTGCCGCTTCCTGTTATGTGGCTAACTCCAATACAGGCAATAATCATTACTACTGAAATATCTGTTACTTTGGATTTAATTGAGTTCGCGCTGGATTTTGAGGTAATTACATTAGAGAAAAAGAGAAGTTAGGGTGTAGCAGGGCGACAATAGCGAGGGTGGTGAAGGAGGGTTAGGGTTGGTGTGTTGCTCGTGAATACACGGAAAGACCGCTCATCAAGGCTAACACCTATCACTTAAGGTGTTTGGAATGAACTTGATAACGAGTTTTATTGATACTAAATAGAGAATACTATCTGTTTTTCGGATGGTTTCTAATTATTATCTTTTGTTTTCTTAGTTATACTTTGTTTTTTTATAAATATGGATGACAAACTAATGAGAACGACATCAGATCGTATCCGTCATGCTATTGGATTTGAAGTTATTGGGTTGTTGATTGTTGTTTTCGGCTTGAGTCAATTTGATTTCAACATCGGACATGTAGGGATTGTGGGCGTTTTGTTTTCTATAATTGCGACTGTTTGGACTTATTTTTATAATCAGTTTTTCGATAACTTTATGATGAAAACCTATAACGTACAAAAGAAAAAGGTACATCACAGGATATTACAAAGTATTGGGTTCGAGGTGGGGTTACTTATTATAACTATACCTGTGCTGTCGGTGGTATTGAAAGTCACACTAATAGAGGCTTTCATTCTTGATATCGGGTTAGTTGTCTTTTATCTGTTTTTCTCATATTTTTATAATGTTATTTATGACGCAGTGTTTCCAATTAAGCAATTGGTCGTACATGATAAACAAAGTGAATGAACGTTTATTTTATATAACACCCGTTACATGTACCAAATTTGAAAGGTCGCTTAGGCGGCCTTTTTTGTATCAACACTCCTCTGCCCCATACCACTCCCCTTCAACACCACATTGATATAAACGTCCCATCCATGTCATTTGCATCGTTAGGGCTTTGCCGCTTTCTTTCTCGAACGTGATTCAATTTACTGTCGCAAAGCTGTTGTTAAAATCAGGATGGCCGTCTTGTTTATCAATACGGATTGTTGCGTAGCTGCCATGGCGATCAATATGCTTAACATGCTAATGGTGATGATTGATTCAAGTAAGGTAAATCCTTTAATTTTCATTGTATTAAATCCTTTTTGCGTAAGTTACATAAGTTAAGTAAGTTACGTAATTTAAATTAGTTTGAAGCGGTTGGTTTTCCACTCGGCGGCATCAATTAATCCGTTATCGTAATAGCCACCCCAATCGAAAAAGAATGGGCTAAAATTGCCGCTTCCTGTTATGTGGCTAACCCCAATACAGGCAATAATCATTACTACTGAAATATCTGTTACTTTGGATTTAATTGAGTTCGCGCTGGATTTTGAGGTAGTTACTTAGAGAAAAAGAGAAGTTAGGGTGTAGCAGGGCGACAATAGCGAGGGTAGTAAAAGAGAGTTAGGGTTGGTGTGTTGCCTGTGAATACACGGAAAGACCGCTCATCAAGGCGGTCTTTTTATCTGCTATAGCAATTCATTCGAATGGTTGCACCATCGGCAATATAGCTAAGTAAGGCTTTGCACTTATCAATAATGTTTTGGCTTTTGCTCTTATTAAGAAGCTGAGTCAAAGATTGAGTTAATCCGGCAGATTCATATTGTTCTAATGAAATGATCACTGCACTCGGTAATTTCTGATTGTCATTGCAATAGGCTTTTACGGAGACTTTCTTTGGCGAACTTCTGTGATTACTGATCTCAACGATAATATTTTCTGTCATTTATTTACCCTCGAAATAGATGAGTTAACAAAAAGCCAGCGTTGCTCTGCGGTTAGCTTTTTCGTTAATGTCGTTATTCGTTATAAAAAAGGCTGGGATCTCCCAGCCTTTTTGTCTGCGTTGCTAATTACATGCGTGCTTTAAAGATCGCTACGATTTCTTCTAGGCTCGCTTTGCGTGGGTTAGTTAAAGAACACGCATCGTTTAGGGCGTTTTGTGCCATGAACGCTAGCTTGTCTTCAGTTACACCTAAATCAGCTAGGCGTTGCTTAGTACCCACTTTTTCAGAGAGTGCATCAATCGCTTCAAGGGATGCATTCACTGCTTGCTCTTGGGTCATTGCTGCTGTGTCGATACCCATTGCTTTGGCAATATCAACAAAACGCTCTGGTACTTGTTTGGCGTTAAAGCGTGAAACTTCTGCCAATAGAATCGCGTTACATAGGCCGTGAGCCAGGTCGTAAACGCCACCTAATTGGTGCGCCATTGAGTGAACGTAACCTAAAGATGCATTTGAAAATGCCATACCAGCAAGGTACTCGCCGTACTGCATTGCATCACGTGCTTCGCGGTTTTGGCCGTCGTTAACAGCGGTTTCTAGGTTGTTTACAATCAGCTCAATCGCTTTAATGGCTGATGCATCAGTAATAGGTGTCGCTGCAGTTGAAACATACGCTTCAACGGCGTGAGTTAATGCATCCATACCAGTTGCAGCAGTTAGGAACTTAGGCATTGCGACCATTAGCTCTGAATCGTTTACTGCAATAATTGGCGTGAAGTGCTTATCAACCACTGGGTATTTGGTTTCATCTTCTTGGTTAGTGATGATCGCAAATACGGTCATTTCTGAAGCGGTACCAGCAGTTGTGTTCACGGTTACCAATGGAAGTTGTGGCTTTTTAGAAAGGTGTACACCTTTCGAGTAATCACGAATATGACCACCGTTCGCTGCCACAAGTGCGATACCTTTAGCGGTATCGTGTGAAGAACCACCACCGAATGAAATCACAAAATCAGAATGGCTGCTTGCGAGTAACGCGAGGCCATCTTCAATGTTTTTCTCTGTTGGGTTTGGTTGCACACCATCGTAAATAGTGTAATCAAGGCCGTGAGCAGTAAGCTCGTCAGTTAGTTTGCTCACTAAACCCACTTCAACTAATACACTGTCTGTCACGATTAGGGCTTTTTTCAGCTCTTTTGACGCAAGTTCAGCACCTAAAGATTGAATAGCGTTAGGACCCATTAATGTTACAGGTGGCATGTAGAATACATTGCTCATAATGAAGCTCCGTTAATATTTAAGAATTTATGTTGGCTTACCGCATGTGCCATAAGCCGGAATTTTTTACAGAGTGTGAATAGCAAAGTGAGTGTTACCGGCACCGAATCGTTATGGTTGTTGTTGGTGTCGATGCCGACATCTTCTCATTTACTGAAATATAAGCAATATAGTTAAAAGTAAATTACTATTACGTGTGAGTAATAATGGAAATGGGCGTATTGTTTACAGTGCTCAGCAGCTTATTTATCAGCAGCAGACAGTAGCTTTTCAGCAAAAGTAAGTTGTGATGCTGATTGTGTGAATACCACACCTGAGTGTGAACGCTCTGCAGTACCTTGTTTTTGGTAGTGGCCTGCATTCATAGTGCTAGCCGCTGCTTTTTGAAATTGAACATTACCTGTGAACGCACCATCTTTAGCTGAAGCGTTGTAAGACATAACGATGATAGCGGCTACGATAGTTGCTTTAATAACTGTTTTCATGAGTAATAAAACCTTGTGTCTTTATGTTTGTGAACGCGTTGTGCGTTTCGATGGGTGTATTATCAATAATTACACCAAAACAACAATACGATAAAAACGCAAAAGATTATTACCAATTGGTAATAATTGAGGGTGCAAGATAAAGGTAAGAAAAGAAGGGAGAGCAAAAGCGAAAGGTAAGTATCGTAGGCGCCGCGTGAATGTATCCCTGCATCAAGATAGTCGGGAGTAGTTGAGCCTTGGGCGGAGTTACTCAGAGATACAGCAGAAGTTAGGGTGTAGTAGGGCAACGATAGTGAGAGAGGGTAAATTACAGGTATAAAAAATGCCGGCCTTAGCCAGCATTTTTTTATTTATCCGTAAGGATAAATTAGATAGCTACAACGTTTGCAGCTTGAAGACCTTTTTGGCCTTGCTCTACTTCAAAAGACACTTTTTGGCCTTCAGCAAGAGTTTTGAAACCTTCAGAAGCGATAGCACGGAAGTGAACGAATACGTCAGCACCGCCGTTGTCTTGAGTAATGAAACCAAAACCTTTCTCTTCGTTAAACCATTTTACTAAACCAGTAGTTTTGTTAGACATGTTATGCCCCTTATATATGTGATTAATTAACCGCTAAAATGCGATGTGCTAAGTGGTTAAATTATTAATGATACTGCCAAAACAAGGGAAACACTGAAGTACAAAACGAAAACGTTGATGTAGCTGAAGGTTTAACTGTGACTTGGTGCCGCATTTAATAACTCTCTAAACAACAGAGCGAGATGGATAATAACAGGTGTTTACTTTTTGTACAGTCTTTTTTGTCGATATAGTCAAAATAGATTATTGATAGTGCTGTGAGGACAAGAAAAAGAAGGGTTTTACATAATATTTATTAAAAAGCACTGAGCTTCTCTTTTTAAAATGCTTTGAAATAAAGGTATATGACAATGGTGTAAGTAAGTTCTCGCTTTCACTTTATTGCTTCTGCTTTGGCTTAACTACGTTTTAATGTAGAATCCGCTTTCTTCAGAATATCCCTCAAGCTACATCAGTTAAGCATTTAGCGATCGTATCTTTTAGATACTACGTAATGAGGGGAGTAAGATTCTGAATTTAAACGTAAAGCAATCCAAATAGGGTATAAAAATGACAAATGTTGTAGACGAGACAATGAAAAATAACTTGTCAACTCAAAGTGTTACAGGCGATTTTCCAATGCAGCGTTTTTCTGTCGCACCGATGCTGGATTGGACTGATCGTCATTGTCGTTACTTTCACCGTTTAATGAGTAAAGAAGCATTGTTGTATACTGAGATGGTGACAACAGGCGCGATTATTCACGGTAAGGGCGATTTCTTAGCGTATAACGAAGAAGAGCACCCATTGGCGCTTCAATTGGGTGGTTCAAACCCGATTGATTTGGCGCGTTGTGCTAAGTTAGCGCAAGAGCGTGGCTACGATGAAATTAACCTAAACGTGGGCTGCCCGTCTGATCGCGTACAAAACGGTATGTTTGGTGCTTGTCTAATGGGTGAAGCCGAGTTGGTAGCGCAGTGTGTCACTGCGATGCGCGATGTGGTTGATATTCCTGTGACGGTAAAAACCCGTATTGGTATTGATGATCAAGATTCTTACGAGTTTTTAAAAGATTTTATCCACGTGGTATCTGAGAAAGGCGGCTGTGATAATTTCACTATCCACGCCCGTAAAGCATGGCTAAGTGGTTTAAGCCCGAAAGAGAACCGTGAAATTCCGCCACTAGACTACCCGCGCGTTTACCAACTAAAGCAAGACTTTGCGCACTTAACCATGGCAATCAATGGTGGCATTAAAACGTTTGAAGAAATGGAAGAACACCTGAAACATATGGATGGTGTGATGGTCGGTCGTGAAGCGTACCAAAGCCCATACTTAATGGCGGAAGTGGATCAACGTTTATTTGGTAGTGAACGCCCTGTAATGAAGCGTCGTGAAGTGGTTGAAGCTATGTATCCATACATTGAAAAGCAACTCGCTAACGGTTCTTACTTGGGACATATTACACGCCATATGCTGGGTTTATTCCAAAGTATGCCGGGTGCACGTCAGTGGCGTCGACATATCAGTGAGAATGCTCACAAACCGGGTGCTGGTATTGAAGTTGTTCAGCAGGCGTTAGATAAAATTCCTGCGCACTTAGATGTTTAATTGCTAAATTGTTGTTGGCGAGATTCACGATAAATAAGTGAATTTGGCTAATACAGAGAGAAAAGGCTAATCCGTATGGGTTGGCCTTTTTTGTATCTAATTGAAAATTAAGATATAAATTTTTATATCATTTGGCGTGATTTGTGCAATTACATCTAATATTGATATTGAATAGGATCGCTTTCAACATGCTCTGTCGGTTTATATTGTGAACTTGATAGAAAAGCTTATCGTTGAAAGGTAATACTGGGTTAAGGAGAGGGTTATGTTTGAGTTTCTATTTTTGCTGACGTTTGCATTCGTGTTAGTTTTTACGGGTGTGAGTATTATTGGCATGATGATAGCCGTTGCGGCTGGTTTTGCGATCATGGCTGTGGTTGGCATGTTGGGTTTAGTGATTAAGTTATTACCATGGATCGTGTTAATTGCTATTGCGATTTGGTTGGTGAGAGATAACAAAAAAGTACAAGAATACAAAGATCGTCTATCTCGTACACGTCGTTATTAATCCACTGATAAATATATTCAAATGAAACACTATCAACAAAATAATAGTGAGTAATTTTGGGTGAATTTAGTTAAAAAATATCATCAAAATAGATAAGAGCAGTGTTTTTTTAGGGTTTCTGTTATAGTTTCGCCGTTTAAAATTATTAATGATGAAGAGCGGAGACTCGACATGAAAAAAGTAATGCTTTCAGTAGCAGCGGCAATGGCAATGACTGCTGCTATTCCAGCACAGGCAGATACCCTTTTAGGTGTTAAAGTAGGCGCAGATGCATGGTTTGCAAATGCGAAAGTTGATGGCCATAAAAGCGATGATACATCAGCATCTTACTACGCATCTTTTGAACACTTCATTCCTTTAGTTCCTAACTTTATGGTTCGTTACAACAATATCGATGCAGATAATGTTGCATTTGAACAAAGTGATTTTACAGCGTACTACGAAATTCTAGATAATGATCTAGTGTCTTTAGATCTTGGTTTAACAATGACTAAGTTCGGTGGCGTTAAAATTCAAAACGATGATAGCTTCAGCGATTGGCAGCCAACTATTTACGGTAATGCGGAAATCGGTATTCCAGCAACACCATTAACAGTATTTGCTCAAGCAAACGCGGGTAAATATGATGGTACTCGTTTATTTGACGGACAAGCTGGTGTGAAATACACAATCGGTTTAGTGGCGGCAGATCTAAACATCCGTGGTGGTTACCGCATGATGGATTACGATTTCGATAAAGCGAAGAATGCTGGCGATGTTGATCTAAATGGTTGGTTCGCAGGTGTTGAAGTCGATTTCTAAGTCTTCTTAAGCTAACGAATTAATAAAAACCACGACAATGTCGTGGTTTTTTTATTGGCTGTTTCTAGGTTTTTGTACCATTTTTAAGTGTATACATTCCATCTTTTATGCTGAGCTAATAAAAGTGACAAAGGATAGGGAGTAAGGTTATGACACTGACTGAGCTACAACACCTTTATGTTAGCCAAGAATTGGTTGAGGCTGTGGTTGAGCCTTCAATTGGTGATGGTTATATCGTTGAATTTCGTCACCGTCGAGGTGGCTTGGTTCCTTTAACTGACGGGGCTGGCAGTGAACGTTGCTATCGTGATATTGATAGCGCAACTCAACAAGCTTTTGAAGTTGGATTTAATCAAGTTAGAATTGCTGATGAATACTAAAACCGATCATATTTCCTACCAGTAAAGGCGAGATAATCCTTATTGTTTGACGGCAACATAACGATTATTTCGCATTCACTTTTTTCTTAACCTTTAAAAAGGTTATAAAACATTCTTATCTATTCTTTCTTGTTATTACATGAAATGGCTAATCTAACAGTACGCAATGAATAGGGATCGTCGTGTCATGTTAGTGAAGGAATTATCGGCTTTAGCCAGTCCACTTAATGATCAGCAAATAGATCAACTGAAGCAAGCAGCGGCAGAATCATCGCCACAACAGCTTGCGTGGATCAGTGGCTACTTTTGGGGATTAAGCCAAACCCAGTCTCAATCAGCTGCAGAACCTGCAGCCCAAAATAATGTACTGGCTGCCGCAAAACCAGCCGGTAAACTCACCATCATTTATGCCTCGCAAACCGGTAATGCCAAAGGTGTTGCTGAAGCGTTAAAAGAAGAAGCACAAGCGGCTGATATTGCTGTTCAAGTGTTTTCTGCCGGCGACTATAAAGGTAAAAACCTCGCTAAGGAAACCCACGTGATTATCGTGGCATCAACCCATGGCGAAGGTGAAGCACCTGATGATGCTATTGAATTACATGAATTTTTACAATCAAAGAAAGCCCCTAAACTGGCAGATCTTAACTATGCCGTGATTGGTTTAGGTGATTCAAGTTATGAGTTCTTCTGTCAAACCGCGAAAGACTTTGATAACTACTTAGCGAAACTTGGCGCGCAGCCAATGCTTGAACGTTTAGATTGTGACGTTGACTATGAAGCACCTGCTGCTGAATGGCGTACGCAAGCATTAGCTAAAACCAAAGAAACCTTATCAACGGGTGAAGCTGAAGTTGTTCAACTTCCTGTTGGTCAAAAGCCAGCGGCTGTTTCTGCATACAATAAACAGAACCCTTACACCGCGAGCTTATTGGTAAGTCAAAAAATCACTGGCCGTAATTCAGGTAAAGATGTTCGCCATATTGAAATCGATTTAGAAGATTCAGGCTTAACGTATCAAGCGGGTGATGCACTCGGTGTGTGGTTTGAAAATGACCCACAATTAGTGGATGCTATTTTAGCGAAGCTTGGCTTAGACGCGGATACCTCTGTTGATGTTGATGGTGCGGCATTAAGTCTACGTGATGCGTTGATTAGCAAATATGAAATTACTGCATCAAATCCACAGTTTGTGACCAAATACGCTGAGTTATCAGGTAGTAAAAAGCTTGAAAAGCTGGTGGCAGATCGTGAAAAGCTTCGTGAGTATTCTGCGAAAACACAAATTATTGATGTATTAGCAGAAAAGAAAACAGCATTAACTGCAGAGCAATTAATCGGTCTACTTCGTCGTTTAACACCACGTTTATATTCTATTGCTTCAAGCCAAGAAGAAGTGGGTGAAGAAGTTCACTTAACTGTTGGGGTGGTTGAATACGCGCAAGGTGAAGAACAACGTCAAGGTGGCGCATCAAGCTTCTTAGCCCAGCGTTTAGAAGAAGGCGCTGAAGTTAAAGTCTTTGTTGAAACTAACAATAACTTTAAGTTACCAGCTGATGATAATACCCCTGTGATCATGGTGGGGCCGGGTACTGGTATTGCCCCATTCCGCGCCTTTGTTCAAGAGCGTGATAACCGTGAAGCACAAGGTAAAAACTGGTTATTCTTTGGCGACCGTACCTTCACAGAAGATTTCTTATACCAAGTTGAGTGGCAAAAATACTTAAAAGATGGGGTTGTTAATCAGATTGATGTGGCATTTAGCCGCGACCAAGCTGAGAAAGTTTACGTTCAGCACCGAATCTTAGAACAAGCTGCGCAAGTATGGCAGTGGCTGCAAGACGGCGCGCATGTTTATGTGTGTGGTGATGCTAATCAAATGGCAAAAGATGTTCATCAAGCGCTGATCACAGTGATTGAGCAACAAGGGAATAAAACGCGCGAGCAGGCTGAGCAGTATCTTAACGATCTGCGTAAGGATAAGCGCTATCAAAGGGATGTGTACTAATGACAGATCAAAAATTATCAGATAACGAACGTCTAAAGCGCGAGAGTAATTTTCTTCGCGGAACTATTGAGCAGGATCTTGGCGATCGTATGACCGGTGGTTTTACTGCAGATAACTTCCAGTTGATCCGTTTCCACGGTATGTATCAGCAAGATGATCGTGATATCCGTGCAGAGCGCGCAAAGCAAAAACTCGAACCACTGCATAACGTGATGTTACGTGCGCGTATGCCTGGCGGTATTATTACCCCTAAGCAGTGGTTAGCGATTGATAAGTTTGCCGATGAGCATACTTCTTATGGCAGTATTCGCTTAACTACCCGCCAGACGTTCCAGTTCCACGGTGTACTAAAACCTAATATCAAGCTGATGCACCAAACGCTAAACAGTATTGGTATCGATTCAATTGCGACAGCGGGTGATGTTAACCGAAACGTTCTATGTACGACTAACCCAGTAGAATCAGAGCTTCACCAAGAAGCATATGAGTGGGCGAAAAAGATCAGTGAACACTTGCTACCTAAAACCCGTGCCTATGCGGAAATTTGGTTAGACGGTGAAAAGCTAGAAACGACAGATGAAGAGCCAATTTTAGGTAGCAATTACCTACCGCGTAAATTTAAAACCACGGTTGTGATCCCACCTCAAAATGATGTGGATGTGCATGCCAACGATCTTAACTTTGTTGCGATTGCAGACAACGGCAAGTTAGTGGGCTTCAACGTACTAGTGGGTGGCGGCTTGGCAATGACTCACGGCGATCATTCCACTTACCCTCGTCGTGCCGATGACTTTGGCTTTATTCCACTAGAGAAAACGTTAGATGTTGCTGCCGCAGTGGTAACAACACAGCGTGATTGGGGTAACCGTTCAAACCGTAAGAATGCAAAAACTAAGTACACGTTAGATCGTGTAGGTAGTGATGTATTTAAAGCGGAAGTTGAAAAACGTGCGGGTGTGAAGTTTGAAGACAGTCGACCTTATGAGTTTACCGATCGTGGTGATCGCATTGGTTGGGTTGAAGGCATCGACGGCAAGCATCACCTCGCATTGTTTATTGAAAATGGACGTTTGTTGGATTACCCAAACAAGCCTTTAAAAACCGGTGTTGCTGAAATTGCCAAAGTACACCAAGGCGATTTCCGTATGACGGCTAACCAAAACTTAATTGTTGCGGGTGTGTTAGCAAAAGACAAAGACAAGATCGAAAAGATCGCGCGCGATCATGGTTTGATTGATGACGGTGTTAGCGAGCAGCGTAAAAACTCAATGGCCTGTGTTTCATTGCCAACCTGTCCATTAGCGATGGCGGAAGCAGAGCGTTTCTTACCTGAATTTGTTACTGATGTTGAAGGCATTCTAGAAAAACACGGCTTAGACGATGATGAAAACATCATTCTTCGTGTCACGGGTTGCCCAAATGGCTGTGGTCGTGCGATGTTGGCGGAAATTGGCCTCGTAGGTAAAGCGCCGGGTCGTTATAACTTACATTTAGGCGGTAACCGTAACGGAACACGTGTACCTAAGATGTACCGTGAAAATATTACTGTTGCGCAGATCATGGATGAAATTGATAGCTTAGTGGGCCGTTGGTCTACAGAGCGTCAAGAAAGTGAAGACTTTGGTGATTTCACTATTCGCGCAGGCATTATTGATGAAGTAAAAGTATCAAAGAGAGATTTTTATGGCTAAATTTCAACTGGCTGAGTTACTTGAGCTGCCTAAAGTGAGTCAAATTATTCAGCTGGCTGAAATCAATGCCGCGCTGGAGGATATGACGGCAGAGCAGCGAGTAAGCTGGGCTATCGACAACCTTGAAGGTGGGTTTGCATTAGCATCAAGTTTTGGTATTCAATCTGCTGTGATGTTGCATTTAGTCACAACAGTAAAGCCTGATATTCCTGTGGTATTAACCGATACGGGGTATTTATTTCCTGAAACGTATCAGTTTATTGATAGCTTAACCAAACGATTAGATCTTAATCTTCATGTCTACAGCGCAAAACAAAGCGCCGCATGGCAAGAAGCACGTTATGGTCAACTGTGGTTACAAGGGGTTGATGGTATTAAGCAATATAATTTGCTGAACAAAGTTGAGCCCATGCGTCGAGCATTAGATGAACTGCAAGTGAAAACATGGTTTTCTGGGCTCCGTCGTGAACAATCAAGCTCACGTGCAACATTACCGGTATTAGCGATCCAGAATGGACGCTTTAAGTTCCTGCCATTAATTGATTGGAGTAATGAGCAAATCGATCTGTATTTACAACAGCATGATTTGCCTTATCACCCATTAAAAGCGCAAGACTATCTTTCTGTCGGTGATGTCCATACGACAGTTAAGTGGCAACCGGGGATGAAAGAAGAAGAAACGCGATTCTTTGGTCTAAAACGTGAGTGTGGTTTACACGAAGACAGCGATACAGAAGCGGATGGTTCAGGAATTTAACCGATAGCAAATCAGAACTAGTGTAATAGAAAAGGGCGAGATCGATGATCTCGCCCTTTTATTTTGTCGATGCTTTGAGCAATAACAAGTTATTTTTTGGCAGCAGGTGCAGCTGGTGCCCAAATATTAGAAAGTGCGCCAAGGAGTTCATTACTTGCGCCTTGCTCACCTAAAAATTGCGTAACAACAGGCACGAATTGGTTAACCATTTCAGGTTTCATGCCTAATAAAGAAAAGACTTTATCGATATTTTCTTTACTGCCTAATAGCTGGCCTAAACCGAGTGGTAATGAGTCAGTTAGCTTTTCTGCGCCAGGAATTAATTGAGTTAACTCTTTACCTTGTGGGCCTGTTAGCTCACTGGTTGCCATTGCCAGTAATGCACCTGCACCGCCTGCTGCTTGATCTGGCTTTACCCCAAGATCAGACACGAGTGCTTTGGTTAATGGGTTTTCTGCAATCTGGGTAGCAACTTGTTCACTTTTTTCTCCCCCAAAAGCACTTGCGACATCAGATAGGCTGAATGCATGGCTCATTGCACTTGATGATAATAAAGCAACGGCGGTAAGTGTAGTTAAGATATGACGCTTTTCCATGGGGTTCTCCTTAATTAACTATTATCTATCCTAGTGTAGATATTTATTTTTGTAATACATTTTATTGATAAAACACGAAACCTGATGATTTAACTAGTAGGGTTTATTAGTTTGAGAGAATGGAGCGTATTTTTTAACCATAAAAAAACGGCGCCGGGGCGCCGTTTTTAAGAAGAGAGCAATATCTTATAGGATATCTAGTAGCTCAACTTCAAATACAAGTGCTGCATATGGAGGAATTGCAGCACCTGCGCCGCGCTCACCGTATGCTAGGTTTTGTGGAATAGAAAGTTTCCACTTAGAACCTACAGGCATCATTTGTAGTGCTTCAACCCAACCAGCGATAACGCCAGTTACTGGGAATTCTGCTGGTTGACCACGAGAAACAGAGCTGTCAAAAACAGTGCCGTCTGTTAGCATACCGTGGTAATGAACACGTACTTGCTTGTCAGAAGTTGGGATTTCGCCATTACCTTCAACGAGTACTTCGTATTGAAGACCAGAATCAGTTACTGTAACTTCTGCACGCTTTGCGTTTTCAGCTAGGAATGCTTCGCCTTCAGCAGCAGCTAGTTTAGCCTGCTCTTGACGTGCAGCGTCTGCTGCAGTGTGAAGTTCACGTAGTGCATTGTTGATTTCATCAACTTCGATTTCTGGCATTTCGCCAGCAAGAGAAGCTGCGATACCTTTCGCAATTGCTGCTACGTTTAGGCCTTCAAGACCGCTTTGTGCTAGTTGTTGGCCCATTTGTAGACCAATACCATAACTTGCTTTAGTCTCAACTGTATCTAGTTTAACGTCAGACATTATCGTCATCTCTTAATGTTGAATGAATTAAAGCAAGCAGGATAACAGTTTCGCCCCTCATGGGTAAACTCATGGGTAAATATTTGTAATCATTATTCGCAAATTGCGTGACATATGAAGCTCTGGAGTGCTGTATATGGGACAGGCCAATCGCCGTTCGAGAACAAAACATGCGTCAAAACGATCATCAGTCAATTTTAGTTTGTCAGGGCTCTTTGACAAATGTCGTCAGATTAAAACCGGAATTGGCCATACATGGTCACATTTTCCACGTTTTCATCGCTGGGCATTGATGATCCTTGTGCCTATTTTTGTCGCTGTATTAATGTTGCCGACAACGAATCAATTAGAACAAGAGCAAAGTGCAGACAGTGGTGTTCGTCGTAGTATTTCTCTTAACCTTGGCGGTTCTACGAGCACGACTCAACCGGTAGGGCAAACGGGAACGACATCATCTAATACTGGTGTGAGTAAGCGTACAGATATTGTTTTAGATACGGCAGATATTCGTGAAGACAGTAAGATGAAAGCGGTTGGAGGAACGGAAGATACTGGTCCGGCACCTGAAAAGAAACCGATGATTCAGAAAATTTATCCGTTAGATGGCGGTAAGGCGTACACCGTTGATCTGTCAAAAGAAGCGGCGGTGGTAACCAAAGCGACTGATGAACCGATTACAACGAATACAACCAATACAACAACGACAGCAAACACGGCCAAGGTTGCATCAAGCGATGCAGGGCAATGGGTCAGTTATAAAGTTCCAGCCGGTGAAACCTTAGCGAACGTGTTTAGAGATCGCTCGTTACCATTATCGGATTTATATAAAATTGCCAATATTGAAGGTGCGGGTAAGCCGATCAGTAATGTACAGGCCGGTCAAACGCTAATGTATCGTGTAAATAGTAATGGCCAAATAGATGGTTTGAAGATTGAAGGTAATGGTATTTCAGCAGCTTATTACCGTAGCAGTAATGGTAGCTATTATCGTAAATAACCGTTGATGAAATAAATATGAAAAAGCCCACTTATTTGCTTTTAACTAGAAAGAGAGGCTTAAGTGGGCTTTTTTGTTTTTTCTTTTTATGCGTTACCGCAGAGGTTACTATTTGATCACTGTATGTCGATCTGAGTGGTGAATTTTTTTCGTTTAGGTCTTGGCATCATAGGTAGAACGATCAATAAAATACCGATAAGCGTTAAGGTATCTAAACTTTCGTTAAACCAAATCCAACCAAAGAAGGCGACAAAAATAAGCCCTGAATATTCTGCTAACCCAATTTTATGGGTTTCACTTTGGCGATATGCCAATACCACACACCCTTGATAGCCTAAGGTAAATAGCGCACTTGCAGCAATAAGCCCAAGGTTTTCAAGTGAGATCGGTTGCCAGAAGTACCATGCCAAAGGGGTCGCCACAGGCAGTGATAATACACTTGTCCAAAAGAGCGTGGATGATACGGTTTGTGATTGTGGCAGTTTACGTACTAATACATTGTAGAGCGCCAATGTAGTTGCAGTACCCAGTGCGGCAATCGCAGCCCAGTGAAATTGGGTAGGGCGTAAAACAATTAAAATTCCGATAAATCCAATCGCTGTCGCAACGACTTTCCCTTTTGTGGGGTACTCACCTAATAGCACTATTGAAAGTGGGATCATCAATAAGGGCGCGGCATAAAATAAGGCATTGGCCGTTGCGAGGGGCAAATATGTCAGCGCCACTAACAACATTGAACTCCCCGCTAATACTAAATACGCACGGATGGTATTGATCTTCCAACTACCGACCTCACGTTGCTGTTTGGGCTGGGACAACCAAAAAGGCAAAATAATAATTAAGCTTATTACTTGGCGAAGAAACATGTATTGCAAGGGATGGACTTCGCCATTGAGTAATTTAACTGCGACATCAGACAGAGAGGCGGATAAATTACCGAATATCAGTAATAGGATCCCCAATGACACGGCAGTTTGCTTCATTAGTTATCGCCTTGTGTTAGCACCATATCAACATGTGGAATGCCGTCTTCAAGGTACATATCAGAGGTTTGTTTAAAACCGTATTGAGAGTAAAAGCCGATCAAGTGCTCTTGCGCTCCAATCTCGATGGTCGCATTAGGCCAAATACGCGTGGCGTTTTCGAGTCCTTGTTTGAGCAGTTGATGACCTATACCGCTGCCTCGTGTTTCTTGTGCCGTAACAACTCGACCAATACTGACATTGTCGTAAGTGAGTCCTGCACTGAGTAGGCGAAGGTAGGCGATCAGTTTGCCATCTTGATAGCCTAATAAATGGTAAACATCATCAGCACGATCGTTATCATCAAGATCAGGGTAAACACAGTCTTGCTCTACCACAAAAATGTCAGCGCGTAGCTTTAGTGCATCATAAAGCTGGTGGGTCGTCAGTTGTGCAAAAGAAAGGCATTGCCAAGTAATCATCACGTGTTCTCTTTTTCTGTGATAGTCAAAGTTATCTTCATAGTAACCTGCGTTTTTCACGGCCTCATTAACCATTGTTAATATCGTTTCATTATTGTGGTTCGCTTTGTCTTTTTTTTATTCGGCTGAGGCTGATCGGGGTAATTCCAAGGTATGAGGCAATTTGATAGTCCGTGAGTTTAACGTTGAGCTCGGCAAAGCTTTGGGTGAATAATTGATATCGTTCTTCTGGGCTGTACATCAACATGAAGCGTTCTTTGTTTTCCTTAAATACTAACTGACGTTCTAATAAGTGTTGATATAGCGCTACCCCTTGTGAACGCCATGTTTCAATTAGCTCAATCGGTAGGGCAATGAGCTCGCTAGCGGACAAGGTTTCTAATAGAAAAGGCGAAGGTGATTGAGTGATCAGTGCTTCAAAGCCAATCAAGGTATCTTGATCCCAATAGAACTCTTTACTGAATTGCTTACCACTGTCAGTGAGATAGCAAGCATGGCAAATCCCATTAAGTAAAAAGTAGAACTGCTCTGCTTGTTGCCCTTGATGGAGCAGTATGTGACGAGTGGGTAACGCTAATACTTGTGCTTGGCTTAATGCTTCATCAATCGTGGTTTGCTCGGCGC
This sequence comes from Photobacterium sp. GB-72, assembly GCF_003026095.1. Lineage (NCBI taxonomy): Bacteria > Pseudomonadati > Pseudomonadota > Gammaproteobacteria > Vibrionales > Vibrionaceae > Photobacterium > Photobacterium sp. GB-72. The sequence continues at coordinate 133,412 of NZ_PYNV01000013.1, forward strand.
CAAATTGTTGAAGAAATTCGGCGAGTTGAGAAAGTTGTGCGGAAGGCTTCATGACGACTCTCTTTTTAATCATAAAAAAATACCGCAGACCAGCTGCGGTATCTAGCTTACTTTATTGCGACGATTATTTCGCGTGTTGTAAATCCAATTGGTAAATCGCAAAGCCAGTTGGCGTTGTTTCAACTTGGGTCATTGGGTACTGACCTTTGTCTTTAATGAACTTCGCCGCTTTTTCGCTATTGGCTGTTTCAAAGCGAATATCTAACTTCTTATCACTTTTCAGTGGCGTGAAGTGCCAGTTGTTATCCGCACTTGGCACCACTTGGCCTTTTTCTTTACTTACACGGCTAATGTAGTCAGAAAGAACGGTACGGTTTTCATCGGGTGCAGCAAAGGCAACAAACTTCTCACCAGTACCAGCAAATTTACCACTGTAAGCACGGTAGTTATTGGTTGCGATGATGAATTTCTGATCGTCTTTTACAGCTTTGCCGTTAAAGCTAAGATCTTTAATACGACTTGCCGTTGGGTTAATAACTTTACATTCACCATCATATTTCGCAGGTTGTGAAATATCGATGTTGTAAGTGACGCCATCAATAACATCAAAGTTATAAGTACGGAAACCATCCCAGTTGATCAAGCCTTGTGGCTTATCACTGTTAACATCAATTTGATTAAATTGGCCAGCAGAACATTCCAGCCATTCTTTCACTTCTTTACCTGTTACTTTCATGGCAACAAGGGTATTTGGATACAAGTATAAGTCAGCCGCGTTACGGAAAGTCAGTTGACCTGATTCAACTTCTGTAAAGTTGGTTGCATCGTTACCACGACCGCCAGCTTTAAATGGTGCGGCTGCTGAAAGTACTGGAATACCATCGAGATCGGGATCGCCTTGAATAAAGCGTTCAACATAATCTTTTTGTGCAAGGTTTACGATTTGCACGGTTGGATCGTCTTGTACCAGCGCTAAGTAGCTGTACATAACGTCACTTGCTTTACCAATTGGCTGATTAACGAAATCACGGGTAGCGTTGTGATCAACTTTAACCGCCGCCACTAATTTAGGATCAGCATCAACAATTGGCTTTTGGGTTGCTTTATCAAAAATAGGGCGAGCTTCGGTTTGTGCTGAGGTGACTTTCCAGCTGTTACCCTCTTTATCTAATACTAAATCCATGATGCCAACATGATCGCCCCAGCGTCCCGGCATGACTGCAGGAATACCATTGATAGTCCCTTTTTCGATATCAGCACCAGGTAGGTTTGCAAACTCTTTGCTTGGGAAAACCGCGTGTGAGTGACCGAATGCAATCGCGTCAATACCTTCAACTTGCGTTAAATAGTATACCGAGTTTTCAGCACCCACTTTATGTGGATCGGTTGAAACGCCTGAGTGTGGGATAGCGACAATAATATCAGCGCCTTCTGCTTTCATTTGTGGAATGAATTTCTCAGCCGTTTGCTTAATATCTTTGGCTTCTACCTTACCCTCGAGGTTCTTTTTATCCCACACCATGATTTGTGGCGGAACAAAACCGATATAACCAATCTTCACTTGTTGGTCATTACCCTTGTTATCTTTAAATGTGTATTCCTTGATCAGATAAGGAGAGAATAAGTTCTTACCTGTTTTTAAGTCGTAGACGTTTGCATTGATGTAAGGGAAGTCAGCACCTTCAATGCTGGTATCAAGGAAATCTAAGCCATAGTTGAATTCGTGGTTACCAATATTACCAACATCGTAATCAAGTTGGTTCATGACTTTATAAACAGGGTGAACTTCACCATGCTTGATCCCTTTTGCTGCCATGTAGTCACCCATCGGGCTACCTTGCAGTAAATCGCCGTTATCAACTAAGACACTATTGGTGACTTCGCCACGAGCCTTTTCTACTAACGTTGCAGTACGTACTAAGCCTGTTTTCTCGGTTGGCGCATCTTTGTAGTAATCGTAATCCATTACATTAGTATGGATATCTGTGGTTTCTAAAATACGTAGTTTGATGGTGTCTGCTGTTGCTGGACCTGCAAGCGTAAGTAAACCGCCTAATATCGCGATTGATAAAGGCTTAGCTGATAACTTCATGAATATCTCCAAACGGGTAGGCAAAGAAAGCAAGCGTAAGGTATCAAATGTACTGAGAAAGGCTGTTATCTGTGTCGCACTATCGTGCTCTCCATCTCGTTTTTTTTGATCAATTGTTAGCGAGATCGAAAATTACGCCGTTATTTCTCGTATTAATAGAAGAGTGATTCGTCATAACCTAGACATAAAAGGCATAACATAAGCTTTTATTTGCTGTGTTGCTCCCTATCGTTCGCCTTAATCGTGAGATTTATAACTATATAATGCATTGTATATAGTGTAATTCGCTAAATCTTGTCATTAAGTGTTGTCGGCATGTTGTGGCTAAACTTTTTGGAATAAAAAATGAAATTTTAGAATTTCAAGTAATATCAAGCCCCCTCTATAGTGCATCTAGGGATAAAAAGAGGGCTAATGATGGATTACTTGCCAATTTTTGCAGATTTAAAGCGTCGACCATGTCTGGTTGTCGGTGGTGGTGATAGCGCGTGGCGTAAAACCCGTATGCTATTAAAAGCAGGCGCAGATGTTCGTGTTATTGCACCACGTTTAAATGCTGACTTTACTGCTGCATTAGCTTCTCAACAGATCAAATTGGTCGGAGAACATTTTTCACCATCAGATCTTGATGGTATTTTCTTAGCCATTGCCGCGACAGAGCGTAAAGCGATTAATGCGCTGGTCTATCAATCGGCCAATCAACGCCAAGTATTAGTCAATGTCGTTGATGATACTCAGCGCTGCAGTTTTATTATTCCCTCTATTGTTGATCGTTCACCCATCATTGTCGCGATCTCGTCATCAGGTCAGGCGCCGGTACTCGCCCGTTTATTACGTGAAAAGCTTGAAGCGTTATTACCACAACATTTAGGACGTATGGCAACGATTGCGGGTAACTTCCGTCAGCGTTTATCACAAACCGTCTCTTCTTTTTCTGCTCGTCGTTATTTCTGGGAGCAGGCCTTTAACGGACGTTTTGGTGACTTAGTGGCATCGGGGCGTGAGCAAGAGGCTGAGCAAGAGCTGGTGGCATTAACCCAACAAGCACCACCGCAAGGGCAAGTTGCATTAATTGGCGCAGGTCCAGGTGATGCAGGCTTATTGACCCTTCGTGCATTACAACTGATGCAGCAAGCTGATGTCGTGCTGTATGACTACTTGGTGTCTGATGAAGTGATGGATTTAGTCCGCCGTGATGCCGAATTAGTATGCGTGGGTAAAAAAGCCGGTTTTCATAGTGTCCCTCAAGAAGAAACGAATCGATTAATTGTTCACTACGCCCAGCAAGGCAAGCGAGTGGTGCGATTAAAAGGCGGCGACCCATTTGTGTTTGGTCGTGGTGGTGAAGAGCTTGAAGTGCTCTTTGATGCTGATATTCCATTCCAAGTTGTACCGGGTATTACAGCAGCAGCTGGTGCTACAGCCTATGCGGGCATTCCATTAACTCACCGTGATTACGCCCAAACCGCCATGTTTGTTACGGGGCATCTAAAGCCTGATGGCGATACTTTGGATTGGTCAACACTCGCACGTGGAAAGCAAACCTTAGTGATTTATATGGGCTTGATGAAATCGAGTCATATTCAGCAACAGTTGTTAGAGCACGGTCGTGGTGCTGATACCCCTATCGCCATTATTGAGCGTGGTACCCAGAAAACCCAAAAAGTTTTAAAAGGTCAGCTAAGCGAGCTGGCTGAATTAGCAAAACATGCTGCTTCTCCATCGCTGATAGTAGTAGGAGAGGTAGTTAATCTATCGACGAAATTAGATTGGTTCACAAAACAGGAACAGTCGCTACAGCAGCAAGATGCGGTAGTTAAGCTGGCATAGTATGGAGAGAGAGATGGACCCGAAACGTTTAACCCACCTCAAGCAGTTAGAAGCGGAAAGTATCCACATTATCCGTGAAGTAGCGGCTGAGTTTGATAATCCGGTAATGATGTATTCTATCGGTAAAGATTCATCGGTGATGTTACACCTAGCACGTAAAGCATTTTATCCGGGGAAGATCCCGTTCCCATTGCTGCACGTTGATACCGATTGGAAATTCCGCGAGATGATCGATTTCCGTGATCGCACCGCAGAAAAGTATGGCTTTGATTTATTGGTACATAAGAATCCTGAAGGTCTCGCAATGGGCGTTGGCCCATTCACGCACGGTTCGTCAAAGCACACCGATATTATGAAAACTCAGGGTCTAAAGCAGGCACTGGACAAGTATGGTTTTGATGCCGCTTTTGGTGGCGCACGTCGTGATGAAGAAAAATCACGTGCAAAAGAGCGTGTTTATTCATTCCGTGACAAGAACCACACATGGGATCCGAAAAATCAGCGTCCTGAGTTATGGAAGACTTACAACGGTCAAATCAACAAGGGTGAGAGCATTCGTGTTTTCCCACTTTCAAACTGGACTGAGCTTGATATCTGGCAATACATCTATTTAGAGGGTATCGAGATTGTTCCACTGTACCTATCTGAAGTACGTCCTGTGGTTGATCGTGACGGCATGTTGATCATGGTTGATGATGAGCGTATGGATCTTCAACCGGGTGAGAAAATCGAGCAAAAGAGTGTGCGCTTTAGAACCTTAGGTTGTTACCCACTAACGGGAGCGATTGAATCTACAGCCGATACACTACCGGGCATTATTGAAGAAATGCTGGTGGCAACATCGAGTGAACGACAAGGTCGAGCGATTGACCATGATCAGTCGGGTTCAATGGAATTGAAAAAACGCCAAGGTTACTTCTAAGGAGAGAATAATGAATAGCGTGATTGAACAACAGGTCGCTGAGCTCGGTATCGAAGCTTATCTTGACCAACACCATAATAAATCTCTACTGCGATTTTTAACCTGTGGCTCAGTAGATGACGGTAAAAGTACTTTAATTGGTCGACTACTGCATGACTCTCATCAAATTTATGAAGATCAATTAGCGGCAATTCATACCGACAGTCAAAAAGTCGGTACAACGGGCGATAAGCCTGACCTAGCGTTATTGGTTGATGGATTGCAGGCTGAGCGCGAGCAAGGGATCACGATTGATGTTGCTTATCGTTACTTCTCAACCAAAGCGCGTAAGTTCATCATTGCCGATACCCCAGGACATGAGCAGTACACCCGTAACATGGCAACAGGTGCATCGACCTGTGATGTCGCGGTGATCTTGATTGATGCGCGTAAAGGCGTATTGGATCAAACTCGTCGTCACTCTTACATTGCAAGTCTATTGGGTATTCGTCACTTTATTGTTGCGATTAACAAAATGGACTTAGTGGGATTTGACCAAGCGCGTTTTGAGTCAATCCGTGAAGAATATTTAGCGTTCTCGAAAAAACTGAACAGTGATATCAACATTAGCTTAGTACCGTTATCGGCATTAGAAGGGGATAACGTTGTTGGCCTTAGCGAAAAAACGCCTTGGTATGATGGTGATTCATTACTGACCTTGCTTGAAAAAGTGGATCTTACTCAAGGTCAGGCGTCGACAGAACTACGTTTCCCTGTGCAATATGTGAATCGTCCAAATCTTGATTTCCGTGGTTTCGCCGGCACATTAGCCTCAGGTGAATTACGAGTGGGACAAAAAGTACGTGCGTTACCATCGGGTAAAACCTCGACCGTTGATCGCATCGTAACATTTGATGGTGATTTAGAGGTTGCAACACCGGGCTTAGCAGTAACAGTAACCTTGGCTGATGAAATTGATATTAGCCGTGGTGATACGTTAGTGGCTGCTGATGAAACAGTGCCACTAAGTAATAATTTACTTGCTGATATTGTTTGGATGGGCGAGTCAGCGTTAGAAACCGGTCGCCAGTACGACATTAAAGTTGCGGGTAAGAAAACGGTTGGTAGTGTTGATGCCATTCGTCACCAAGTTGATATTAATAACCTTGAAACGTTTGAAACTGATGCTTTACCGCTTAATGGTATTGGCTTATGTGAAGTGAGCTTAAATGAAGCCATTGCCGTTGATAGCTATCAAGCATGTAAAGATACTGGCGGCTTTATCATTATTGATCGCTTAACGAATGTGACGGTTGGTGCGGGTATGGTACGTGAAGCATTAGATGCTAAACAAAATACTGCGCAATACTCAGCATTTGAAGTTGAATTAAATGCCCTGATCCGCAAGCACTTTCCACACTGGGATGCTAAAGATCTTAGCAAGTTGCTAGGGTAACTCTATGGGATGGGAGCAAGCGATTGTCTTAGCTATGTTGGTGGTGATTATTCTCTGCTTACTGGCAACCAAAATAAAACCGCCTTACTTATTTGCAGGTGCGGCATTTATTGGTTATCAGTCTGGAATGATCGATTTACCGACATTGGCTGGCAATTTCACTAATTCGTCATTACTGACATTAGTGTTGTTGATCCTTGTTTCCATTGCTTTAGAAAAAACACGGTTGATTAGTTGGGTTGGGCGTCAAATATCACAGGGCGGTCAGACGGCTGTGGTCACAAAACTCGGCTTATCAACCGCATTATTATCATCTTTTACGAATAACACTGCGGTTGTCGTGTCATTAATCGGTGCGATTAAGCGTAACCAACGTCACGCACCATCTAAATTATTATTACCGTTGTCGTATACCGCTATTTTAGGCGGAACGTTAACGTTAATAGGTACATCGACGAACTTAATCATAAATAGTTTCGTTGAAGATGCGGGTCTGCCTAGTTTAGGCTTTTTCGCACCAAGTATGATTGGCTTAGCGGTATTGGTTGTTGGTTTAGCTATTCTTATCCCGCTTAGTCATCTATTACCCAGTTATGATGATCATGCCGATGATCAACTGCCTTATTTCCTTGAAGCGCGTGTAGAAGCTAAATCCCCATTAGTAGGAAAAACCGTTGCCGAAAATGGTTTGCGTGCCCTACGCCGTTTATTTCTAGCTGAGTTGATCCGTGACGGTCAAACTATTGCACCTGTATGCCCTGATACTAAGTTGCAGGCAGGCGATACCTTATTATTTTGTGGTGATGTCGAAAGTGTAACCACACTTCAAGAAATTCCAGGTTTAAACCTTTTTGGTCAGCATCACCTAAATGGCCAATCGATGATGGAAGTCATCATCAGCCACTCGGCAGGAATTCGTGGTAAAACCTTAAAAAGTACCCGTTTTAGAGAAAATTTTGATGCTGTCGTTGTGGCGATACGTCGTGGTCATGAACGTCTTGCTGGTGGACTCGGTAATATCGAACTGCATGCTGGCGATACATTAGTTATCGTGCCGGGTAAAAAATTCCAACAAAAGAAAGCCACCTTAGATCGTGAATTTGTCTTGGTGAATGGTCTTGATTCAAGTGCTCGCTTAGATAACACCAAAAGTGCAGCTGTACTGATGGGATTTCTGACTGTTATTGGTCTCGCTTTATTGGATGTATTACCGATCATTAAAGGGTTAGCCATTTATCTTTTCGTTATGGTAGCAGTAGGCATTATCTCATTTGCAGAATTACGCCGTCGTTTTCCTATCGATATCGTTGTGATTGTTGGCTCGGCTTTAACCTTGGCTAAATTGATGATCACAACAGGGTTATCTGAGCGAATGGGTGAAGCTTTGATTGAAGCATTTAATGGCTGGGGAATTTATGGGGCATTAATTGCGGTTTACTTACTGACACTCGTGTTAACAGAGTTAGTCACGAATAATGCTGCAGCGGCTTTGTCTTTTCCTATCGGTTATAGCCTAGCATTAGCTTATAACGTTGATCCTATGCCTTTTATTATGGCAGTACTGTTTGGCGCCAGTGCGAGCTTTATCTCACCCTATGGTTATCAAACTAACTTATTAGTCTATAGCGTAGGTAACTATAAGCTGAGAGATTATGTTCGGATTGGATTACCAATATCGATAGTGTATTCAATCGTTGTATTAACCCTGATCCCACTGTTATTCCCTTTTTAATAAATAGACAACGGAGTGTGTTATGACAATCACGCCACAAGCGCATGATGATAACGAGAATATTGTTTGGCATCGTCATACCGTAACCAAAGAATTACGTGCAACACAAAAGAATCAGAAAGCGAGTGTGTTGTGGTTTACAGGCCTAAGCGGCGCAGGAAAATCAACAGTAGCTGGCGCATTAGAAAATAAACTGGCTGAAATGGGTTATCACACCTATTTACTTGATGGTGACAATGTTCGTCATGGTTTATGTCGTGATCTTGGTTTCTCAGCGGAAGATCGCCGTGAAAATATTCGACGTATTGGTGAAGTCGCGACATTAATGGCTGATGCCGGGCTAATCGTACTTAGTGCTTTTATTTCACCACATCGAGAAGAGCGTCAGTTAGTGAGAGATTTACTGCCTGAAGGTGAGTTTATTGAGGTATTTGTTGATACTCCTCTTGCTGAGTGTGAAAAACGTGATCCGAAAGGCTTGTATAAAAAAGCGCGAGCAGGTGAAATCAAACAATTTACAGGTATTGATTCTGAATACCAACCGCCGTTATCGCCTGAGCTCCATTTAGCGGCAGGTAGTAATGCAATAGATAAGCTGGTGGAACAATGTGTTGAACATTTAAAGTCAAAACAGATCATCAGCTAATAAATGAAGGAGAAAGGGATTGGCAATGTTACTCGACGAAATATATAGCATCGCGTTAGAGGCGGGTGCTGCCATTATGGCTCGTTACCATGGTCAAGTTCAGATCACGCAAAAATCAGATAGCAGCCCTGTCACAGATGCCGATCTTGCCGCTAATGAACTTATCGTTACCAAACTACAACAGCTAACACCAGAGATCCCTATTCTTTCAGAAGAGTCCGCACATACAGATTGGCATCAACGACAAAATTGGGACACATTTTGGTTAGTTGATCCATTAGATGGCACTAAAGAGTTTATTCGCAAAAATGGTGAGTTCACGGTTAACATTGCTTTAATAAAAGAAGGACGTCCTGTTTTAGGTGTGGTGTATGCGCCTGCATTAGAAAAAGCATGGTTAGGTGATGGTGATAAGGCGTGGTTAGAAACCAAAGCCGGTCGTGAGCCTATTCGTGTACGAGCAGCAACAGTACCAACGATTGTTGGTAGTCGCTCTCATCCTTCCCCAGAGTTAGATCACTACTTAGAACAAATCGGTGAGCACAAGATGACGGAAGTTGGTTCATCATTAAAGTTCTGTTTAGTCGCAGAAGGTCGAGCGCAACGTTACCCGCGTTTAGGACCCACAATGATGTGGGATACCGCTGCTGGCCAGTGTGTAGCTGAGAGTGCTGGGGCTATAGTACTCGATTTAGAAGGGCAACCATTAAACTATCATCGCGAGCAATTACTGAATCCATCTTTTATTGTTTCAATAAAAGACTAATCTTATTAAATAACGATAAGGCATATGAGTTACCTCATATGCCTTTTTTGTTTTTAAACAGAAGAAAACGTATCGTTTTGTACGAAAAGTGTTATTTTTGGGGTTTATCGTTGTTTTTATTGTCATTCGGTTTGAATTCTCAATTTTGTTATTGCTATCTCTAAGCTTATCCCTATAATGCTGCTCCATCGACAGGGAATACGGATGGTTAGTAAGTTATTTACAACCTGTGTATAACTTGTAGGTAAGCGGTTTATAAAAAAAACTAATTTAAAACTTAGCTAACAGTGTTTTTTAAATTGGGTAAATCGTAGTCTTAATGCTGAAATCTTGTCTCAATCTTAAAAAGATAAGGAAGTATGCTTTAAGTTAAGTGTGGCAAGGGTTTTGAAAATTAATTTTAAAATAATTGTTGACTTAAATTGAGCGCGGTGTAGTATACGCAGCCTCAGCCAACACGATGTGTTGCGCTAACGTTCTTTAACAATTTGACCATGCAATCTGTGTGGGCACTCGTTGAAAAGTTAAGTCGAAAGATTTATCAATGATACTAGTGACCAATACAAATAACTCATCTCTTATAGAGACGGATTATTTGGCACAGTCAATTCAAATATCCTAACTAGCTTCTAGTTAGCGGTATTTTAACAGTATTCATTGAGCCGGTCGAAAGACCACAAAAACTTTAATTGAAGAGTTTGATCATGGCTCAGATTGAACGCTGGCGGCAGGCCTAACACATGCAAGTCGAGCGGTAACAGATTGATAGCTTGCTATCAATGCTGACGAGCGGCGGACGGGTGAGTAATGCCTGGGAATATGCCCTGATGTGGGGGATAACTATTGGAAACGATAGCTAATACCGCATAATCTCTTCGGAGCAAAGAGGGGGACCTTCGGGCCTCTCGCGTCAGGATTAGCCCAGGTGGGATTAGCTTGTTGGTGGGGTAATGGCTCACCAAGGCAACGATCCCTAGCTGGTCTGAGAGGATGATCAGCCACACTGGAACTGAGACACGGTCCAGACTCCTACGGGAGGCAGCAGTGGGGAATATTGCACAATGGGGGAAACCCTGATGCAGCCATGCCGCGTGTATGAAGAAGGCCTTCGGGTTGTAAAGTACTTTCAGTTGTGAGGAAGGCGTTG
>NZ_PYNV01000014.1:0-136733 GCF_003026095.1 Photobacterium sp. GB-72
CTCTTAGCCATCCATGGCTTCGCGATATTAGAACATCCATGTTCGTCGGAGCGGTAGTTCAGTTGGTTAGAATACCGGCCTGTCACGCCGGGGGTCGCGGGTTCGAGTCCCGTCCGCTCCGCCACTTATATTAAGCCCTAGTCGAAAGACTGGGGCTTTTTTACATTTGGAATAAATGAGTTAAATGTATTTGAGTGAGTGGTAGTTCAGTTGGTTAGGCTCTTTATTGGAGGGCTTAGCGGCCTGTCACGCAGGGGGGGCGCGGGTTCGAGTCCCGCTTGAGCGCAAGCCCAGCCGTTCCGCCACTTATATTAAGCCCTAGTCGAAAGACTGGGGCTTTTTTACATTTAGAATAAATGAGTTAAATGTATTTGAGTGAGTTGGTAGTTCAGTTGGTTAGCCTCTTTATTGGAGAGCTTAGCGACCTGTCACGCCGGGGGCGCGGGTTCGAGTCCCGCTTGAGCGCAAGCCCGAACTAGGCGTCCCCACCGTTCCGCCACTTATTAAGAAGCCTCGCTAGTAATAGCGAGGTTTTTTTTCGTCTGTAGAAAGTGGAAATGATAGTGTGTAGTTAAGCTTTTATTGCGAAGCTTAGGCAAGTCCAGCACTTTCGACCACTTATTTAAGATCTCAGTAGAGCTTTTTTGTATGACTGATTATTGATAAGCATCATATAGTTACCAGCTTAGACTTGTGTTTTATACTGTGTTGGAAACGAAGGTAAAGCGTTAATGCAATAATAAAAGTGCTTAACTCTGCGATAGGTAAAGCAAAAAGAAATGGGATGCTTGGAATAAAATTTGTGAAGAGTAGAAGCAGTGATACAGGTAAAACTAACCCTCTTGATAAAGCGATAATAGATGATTGAAGAGGACAGTGCATCGCTGTGAAATAGCAAGATAGTAAGACATTTATTCCGCTAAAGATAAAACAGGGCCATATAACGCTAATGTAACTTAATGCTAATTGATAGGCGTCAGATTTTGTATTTTCAATGAAAAGCTTCGTTATTGAATCTGATCCTGACAGTGCGCTTACTATTAATAGTGTACTAATACTTATCACGGTAACGGTAGCTAAAAGCATGAATTGGTTGATGCGTGTGAAATTTTTTGCTCCATAGTTTTGGCTTACCAGTATATGAAGAGCATCGATAATGCCGTAAAACAGCATCATGCTAATAAATAACATATAGTTTGCGACGGCGAAGCCTGAGATAGCAGTATTGCCCTGCACTTTCATCAATAGCCAATGAATAGTGAAAATAACAATACCAACAGAAATTTCATTGATATATTCTGAAATCCCATTAAGTAGCCCTCTGAAGTAAGGTTTCACGCATGAATAACAGAGCTTAAATTTAATTAATCTTTGTTTCTTAGTGAAAAAAGTACAGAGCACTAATAACTGTATTATCTGTGCTATACCTGTTGCCCAAGCGGCCGATTGAATTCCCCACTGAAAATAGCCAAGAAAAAGGACATCAAGCATGATGTTAACGACAGAGCCCAAGACTAAAGCTGATGTTGCTAGCGTTGGAAAGCCATCTGCGCGTACAAAATAATATAAAACCATCGTGGTTAGTTGAATGATGAGTACGACTGATATTACTTGGAAGTAAGCTTGAGTAAGGGGGGTTAATTGTTCATCAACACCAAGAAATAAAAATAAAGTCTCATTGAAAAATAAACTAATAATCGCCATCAAGGTAGCGAATAAAAAAATAGAGATTAACGATAAGGTAAAAATACCATTAGCCTCTTTATAGTTTCCTTCTCCGATAAATTTTCCTGCAGTTACTGTCCCACCAATAGCCACCATTAGACCCAATGCAAACATGAATGTGATGTAAGGAATAAGAATATTGATAGCTGCTAAAGCTTCATAACCTAGATATTTTCCTACAAAGATCCCATCGACCAAACTTGCAGTGGTAATAGCAAGTAATGCAATGAGTGCAGGAAAAGCAAACAGGAAAAAAGTACTAATGATAGGGCCCTGAGTGACCTTGTTATACGTCATGAATTTATGTTTTATGAATGAGCTTAATGTCCATTTTGAAGCGTTTCAATCATAAGTACGAGCGTTGAAGTGCCACGTTTTGCTGCTGCATACATTTTTGTGTAACAAATGTAATCATTATTGAAATGAGAATTAATATCATTAAGAATCTTTAATTAATTTCTTATTTATCAATAAATAGTCGGTTCAACATGATGTTAACAGCAAAAAAAATAGCTGAAGTCGCTTCATTTCAGGCCCTCTTTAATTGTTACTTAAAAGAATGTAAGCAAGATTCATGGTACCGAGTTGATGCGTGGATGGAGAAAAATGAATTATGTTGTTCACCATCGTGTCAGTGGATTATTGAAATAAACTTACCTATAGAACATGTAGTTATAGCCGTTGAAGTGACTTATAAAACCATTGTTGGTCGCCATACTTTTGGTGATATCTGGTTAAAAAATAATGATGAAAATTGGTATACCATCTCTGAAAAAGAAGCTGCAATTACGCTTTTAGATTCATTTTTTGAGCAAAAGACAATGTCACTGAAAAAACAGGAACTATTGATTCGCCTGTTAGAAAGTATGTCGCTCATGGAGTATTTTTTGGCGGAAAATATGACAAAAAATGCACCGCCTTCTCGCTGTTTTATTGATGCTGAACAGAGTTTAGTTTTTGGACATTGGCAACATCCGACGCCTAAAAGTCGTCAAGGGATGCTTGATTTTCATCATCAATCTTATGCGCCTGAATTAAAAGGGGAGTTTGCACTTCATTACTTTAATGTTGCCCGCTCTTTGATTTGCCAGCGCTCAGCATTATCAATTTCAGCTGAAGAGATCATTGCTTCTTCTCTCGAAACCGCAGACTTACAAATTTCAGATGAGTTTATAGTCTTGCCTATGCATCCGCTGCAAGCGCAAAAATTATTACATGATCCTGCTATTCTGGATTTAATGACTCAGGGGCTAATTATTGATAGCGGACAGCATGGTTGTAAGTTCACCGCAACGTCCTCTGTGAGATCGCTATACAGTGCGCATTTATCTTGGATGTATAAGTTTTCGATACCTGTAAAAATTACGAATTCTCTTAGAGTAAATAAACGTCATGAACTTGATGCTGGCGTAGTTATGGCTGGGTTATATCGTAAGACGGGATTTAGTGGTGATTATCCTAGCTTTAATGTTGTGACAGATCCTGCATACGTCACCGTATTATTACCAGAGCGAGAAGAAAGTGGTTTTGAAACGATTATTCGAGAAAATCCATTTCAGGCGGATCAAGATCAGGATGTTCTTACTATTGCTGCATTGACACAAGATCCGCTGCCAAATCAAGCATCGTTATTAGCCTCTATTATTGTTGAGTTGGCAACGAAAGAGCATTGCTCTGAATCTCATGTAGCGATGCGATGGTTTGCCCGCTATTGGGATTGTGCGATAGATCCTATGATCCGTTTGTATGATGAGCATGGCATTGCGTTAGAAGCACACCAACAAAATAGCGTTATTCAATTAGAGACTGGTTATCCATCGAATTATTATTTCCGAGATAACCAAGGTTTCTATTTATCAAAAAGCTACCGCAGTTATTTAGAAGGTATGGAGCCTGAATCTAGCCGTGTTCATGACTTGTATTTTGATGATGAAATGATCTGTGAGCGATTCACTTATTATTTAATGATCAACCATCTCTTTTCGATTATTGGTCGACTAGGCGCTGATCATATTATTGATGAAGCTTTATTACTGAATTTTGTTAAGCAACGGCTCACCGCATTACATAAATCATTACTGGGTGGCGGTAAATTATTTGTCGAGCAATTACTGACAAATAAGCAATGGGCAATGAAAGCGAATTTACTGACACGTGTCCACGATGTCGATGAATTAATGGTTGAGAACGAACAGGCGATTTATTGCTACATCGATAATCCATTTATAACAGCTGATACCACAAATCAGAAAAAGGAGGTATCAGATGCCATTGCCTAATTGTCTTACGCTAGAACCTGAACAGAGAATCATTAAGCAACTTTTTGAAGCCATCATGTTTGAACAATTGGTTGAAATTGATGTTGGCTCTGAGAATGGTCACAACACGTTTACTTGGAGCATGGCGGAAAAGCATTATCACGTTCGTGGTCATATTGGCGCTTTTGGGCGTTATCGTTTAGATATTTCAACCTTAACGATTGATGGTCAGCCTCAGCTTATCTCGCAATCTTGGGAAGATATTGTTCGAGATTTGCCCGCCCTTGAGCAAGTTAAGTTATCTATTATCGAAGAGTTTAAACAAACCTCCAATTTGTGTCGCTGGAATCAAGACAATATTCCAGCTCGTGATTCACGTCGGCAGGCAAGTTTTATTGAGTTGGAAGCACAACTTGATGAAGGACATCCTTATCACCCCTCTTTTAAAGCGCGAACAGGGTTTAACTTTCTTGATCATCAATGTTATGGACCTGAAGCTGGGGAATCATTTTGTTTGCACTGGATCGCGATAAAAAGAACACATTTTCGTTCACATTTACCTGATGAGCATGATCGTTTTTGGTCAAGTGAATTAGATCAAGATCACTGGCAAACATTGAGTTTTATTTTATCTCAGCAGCAAGGTAACTGGCAGGAGTATGCTTTATTGCCTGTTCATCCTTGGCAGTGGCGTCAATTACACAAAGAAGATTTTCCATCTTTACTTGAGCAGAAAATTATTATCGATTTGGGAGAGTTAGGAGACCAATATGTTGCTTCGCAATCGGTCAGAACTTTACTCAATGTGACGAATCAAGCAAAAGCCAATATCAAATTGCCATTGAATATGGTGAACACCTCTTCTAAGCGGACCTTAGCTGGTTATTCCGTTTGCTTGGCACCAGAGATATCAACATGGCTTGAAACCATTGTTAGTCAAGATCCTGAGTTGTCAGGATTAGACATCTTAGCCGAATACGCGGGCGGGATTTATGTACCGCTTGGGAAAACGGTGGAGTGTGATCCTTTAAGTGACCAACTGGCGGTTATTTTTAGAGAAAGCCTAGAAAAAAAATTATCACCTGAGCAAACGGCGGTACCATTTAATGCGTTGATGATGGTCGAGCAAGATGGTCAGCCATTCATCGATCATTGGATTGATAAATATGGCTTAGTACCGTGGCTTTCGCAACTTATTGAGGTGGCAGTGATCCCAATTTGGCACTTATTGGTCAAGTATGGGGTGGGAACGGAGCCGCACGGACAAAACATGGTATTGGTTCACCGCAATGGTTGGCCTGAAAAGATTATTATTCGTGATTTTCATGAAAGTGTCGAATACCACTCTACGTTCCTTAGTACTGAGTTTCCAGCACCTGATTTAGCATTATTAGAACCAACCTTAGCCAAGGCACCTCTAGATATATTTTATGCCATGAGTTCGGTAGAGCTGCTGCGCGAATTAGTGATGGATACCTTATTCATTTATAACCTTGCAGAGGTTTCTCACCTTATTGAATGGCATTACGGTGGAACGGAAAGGCAGTTCTGGCAACTGGTTGAGAATAAGCTCGAACAATACAGTGCAGCGCATCCAGAGCTTGCTGATCGGATAGCTCAACTCGATTACCAATCTACTTCAATTGCAACAGAATCATTATTAGCTCGAAAATTTCAGGCTAAGAAACAAGAGTGTCACCATATCGTGTCGAATGCGCTTTCGTGCGCTTTTAAATAATAGGGATATTATGATTTACGTTAACGATGATTATATCGATAGTGCTTTTTTCTCACAGTGCTTCCAAATATTTTCAGCGCACCCTCAGTTAAAAGACTGTGCAGGAAAACGCGTTGCCGTGTGCCTACAAAATCCTGCTCAGTTGCTAGCACTTTGTTTATATTTAAAAAGAAATGGTGGTTCATTTTATCCTATTTTAGCCACGACTCCGCGTTTAGCGGCAAAGCGTTTAGCAGACAAAGCAAACTGTCATATCGTTATTTTTGATATTGAGCAGACGGGACTGACGCTAAAAAGAGAAGATAAAGATCAACAAGCGGTTTTAGTACAAACTAGCTCTGGGACAACTGGTGAGCCGAAAGTGATCACTCGTTCTTGGTTGTCTATTGATGAAGAAATTGAAAGTTATGTGACAACCTTTACAGCACCTCAGTCCATGACCCCTTTAATTGCATGTCCAATTACTCACTCTTATGGATTAATTTGTGGCGTACTTGTCGCGCTTAAGCGTGGTTTAGTGCCTGTGATCATAACCAACATTAATCCTAAATACCTATTGAGAAAATGCTTAGAGAATAGTGAGCACTTGCTTTATTCATCACCAAACTTACTGCATTCCCTCGTACAGCTCTATCCCAAACAAGAACAACTACATGCTGTGATGACGTCAGGAACGGTGCTACCGCAAGCCTGGTTTGAAGCGATAAAGGTACGAAGTCAGTATTTATTCCAGCAATACGGCTGTTCTGAAGCAGGTTGTATTACCGTCTGCGAAAATCCTGAATATGCCAATCAAATGGGCTTTCCACTTCCACATTTAAGGGTATCAGCAGGGAGTGATGTCACTTCCCCGCAAGAGATCATCGTATCCAAAAATAAGCTTGATATTAATACTCAAGATCTTGGTTTTTTTGATGAGCAAGGGCAGTTATGTTTCGTCTCCCGTAGCGATGACATGATCAATGTTTCTGGGCTGAATGTGTATCCACAAGATGTGGAAAACGTTGTGATGGAATTGGCTGAAATTACAGATGCGGTGGTGTTTAAGCGTGCCGATGAGTTATCTGGTGAGCGTGTATGTTTGCAGTTTGTGGCAGACACAATGATTGAACCAAGCCGTATTCGTCAATGGTGTGGAACGCGTTTAGCGAATCACCAGTTACCCGTTGATATAGAGCAGCGCGAGATTATCGAAAAAGCGGCAAACGGAAAGATAAATCGAAAAGCGCTTTCACAAAGTAGTGTTTCAATTGCAGCGATTGGTTAAGGAAGAAAAATGCAGCGCGAAGAGATGATCCAAGCTATCAAAAAAGTGCTTGAAGAAAATATGCAAAATAGCCATATGGCGCTTTTTAGTCCATCAGCAAAGTTGAATGAAGAGTTGTATTTAGATTCAGTGTTAATACTTCAGCTTATTTTACATTTAGAGCTCGATTTAGGATTGACCGTACCAGAGCAACATATTACAGCTGCAGATTATGCGACAGTTGCGAGCTTAGCCGATTTCCTATGCCAAGTTAACAACGACTCAGAGCTCGCACCGAAAGAGCCTGAGGTTGAATTTGAAGATGTAAAAGTACATTGCTTTGTTAGTTGTGTATGTGAAGCGTTAAAGAGCAAAGGCATTGATCATCGACCATTTTATTTTGCGGTATGGGATGCGACGTTTGATGTAAGTGAGCGCTACCAACTGCAATACCATAGTGACGACATTAATCACCAATTATTTATTGATTGGTACCAACGTTTGTTTGGTGGCGAGCTTATCGCTTGGTATGACAGTGAGAAAACCAAGCTTGCGAATTTAGCCACCATGAAAGCGTTACTTGGTAATAAATCGAACTCAGAGCACTTGATGGTGATGCTCGATCTTTATCACCTTCCTGAGCGTGAAAATAAATTTAATCAGAACCCATTTCCCCATTACGTTATGTTGACGGAAACAGAGACGCCAGAGCATTGGATGATGTGGGATCCTGACTTTCGTTGGCAAGGTGAAATTTCACAAGATCGTATTGAAAATGCTATCTCTCAGCCAACCGTTGAGGGAGGGTATATTTTTAATGAAAATGCTCTGCACGATGCGCCGTTAAATGTGGTGCAAGATTATTTCAAGCTTTGCTTTATTGAAGATAAAAACCCGCTAACAAATGCCGTTCGTGAAATTATTCAAGCTCACCTTGATGAAACGCAGGGGATTAGTTTGTCTGATCTCCCACTTTCTTTACGTGAATTAAAAGTTATCGCGGTGCGTAAATATGCCTACGAACATGGCTTTGCTTATTTTGGCAGAGCGTTAGGTCAAAGTGATGATGATTTTGAATATTGGTGTGATGTGATTGAAGAATTAATCCAGACCTATACCAGTATTCAGTATCAAGTAATGAAAATGGCAGAAACCAAAGATCTTAATTTATATACAGGTATTCAATACTTGTTGGATAAGCAAGACAGAACAGAAAAGCGTATTAAAAAAGGGTTATTTGATATGTATTCCGATTGGTGTGAATTAAACGACTTACCGTGTGATTCTGTTATGGAGGTTTGCTGATATGCAATTATCTATTTGTACTATTTCGTTTCGTCATCAATTAATGTCATTAGAACACTTAGCACAATGGGCAAGAAGCCATGATTTTCAAGGTATTGAGCTTTGGGGGGTACATGCCATAAGTCTGGAGTCACAACCTCAATATGATGCTCAATGGTTAAAGGAAATGGGACTCTCGATTTCGATGCTAAGTGATTACTTACCCTTAGTGGGGGATCCAACCGTTACTCAGCAAAAGTGTGCGCATATTTGTAAGTTAGCGAACTATTGGAACACAAATAAAATACGTACTTTTGCGGGGCATCAAGCCAGCGATAAGGTTAATAAAAATGACCGAGAAAAGCTGGTTACAAGACTACGTCATATTTGTGAATACGCGCATCACCAAGGGTTAAATGTACTTGTTGAAACCCATCCCAATACTTTAGCGGATACGACAGAATCGATTCTGCAGCTTTTAGATGAGGTTTACCATCCGGCTTTAAAAATTAATTTTGACAGCTTACATGTTTGGGAATCTGGTGCTGACATTAATTATTTTCACAATCAAATTAGTGATTATGTCGATCATTACCACTTAAAAAATATCGCTTCCCGAGAATATTTAAACGTGTTTTCACCTGATAACGTTTATTCGCCAGCAGGTAGCCGTGAAGGAATGACACCTTTATTTGAGGGGGTATTAGATTATCAACATTTTATTGATGGATTATCTCGAAATAAAAATACAACCGCATCACTTGAGTGGTTTGGTAATAATGTAAAGCAAATCTTAATAAATGACAAAAAAGCATTAGATAGGTTTGGTGAGAATATAAAACAGGCTGAATTACTGTTTTAGTTTTAATTTTTATTTAACTGATTTCGATAAATAGGCATTGATTATAAAAAAACGCTCGTATACTATCAGTTACCTAACTGATAGTGATAACTATTATCAATAAAGTGACAGATACTTAGCTAGGGATTGGCATGAATATAGATAAGGTCCATCATTCAAGAACAATCTTAATTGTGGAACCTGAGCATAATTATGGTCAGCAGTTAATTGAACTGTTTTGGCGTGAAGGTTTTGTGATCAAACGTTGCCAATCTGCACTTGAAGCTGAAAACGTTTATAAAAATGCGACAGTAGATCTTATGCTGGTCTCTAATCAATTACCTGAAATGAAAGGGTTTACGTTTTTAAAACAGTGCCGGCAAGTTTCTCACATTCCTATTGTCTTATTAGCGGATAACTATAGCGATACTGAATGCGTAAACAGTTTTTTCCATGGTGTAGATGATTACATTCCACGTAAACAGCCGATTAAGGAAGTCTTGTGTCGTGTTATTGCGATTTTAAGGCGTATTCAGCAGCGGCAATTACCGTCAAATAAAACCAAGTTATTAATTGTTGATGATTTGAAAATGGATAAGCAAAGTTTAGCGGTAAGTTATAAAGAAACCACATTATCAATGACACCAATTCAATTTAATTTACTTTGGACATTAGCTTTTCAACAAAATCAAGTATTGAGTAAAGACTATTTATACCGACAGGTATTGTCACGTGAGTTTAGCTTATATGACCGCAGTTTAGATATGCACTTAAGCCGAGTTCGACGAAAATTAGTATCGGCAGGTATGCCAGTTGAGCGGCTGAAAACGGCTCATGGCGTTGGTTACAGTTTTAGTTAATAAGGAAAAAGCTCTTATCGAAAGGTAAGGGCTTTTTTCATAGTAATTAATTAGTTGTGTGGTTGTAACAATTGTAAAAAGCATTTACATCTTAGTGCGTAGAAGCAAAATAATGATAATTATTATCATTAACAATGGAAAATTAAGATGTTGAAAGGATGCAAATTCAAGCTGCTACCGACAACGGTTGCTGTCTCAAGTGCGTTGTTTACACAAATTGCGGTTGCCGACTCAGAAGGTGAACATGAAAAAATGGTTGTAATGGGTAACCCATTACAAGCGACAGAAGTGTTTATTGATTCTGAGCAGCTTGAACGACAACAAGCCAACGATATCAATGATATTTTCCGCACAGATCCCGAAGTCAGCATTGGTGGCGGTACTGGTGTTGCTCAAAAGATTTATGTTCGTGGTTTAGAAGATAGCCAGCTAAACGTGACTATTGATGGTGCTGTTCAATCAGGCAATATTTTTCACCACCAAGGGCGTTTATCAATAGAACCAGAATTATTGAAACAAGTTGAAGTTGCGGCGGGTGCTGGACGTGCGACAGATGGTGCGGGGGCACTGGGTGGTGCGATTCGTTTTAAAACCAAAGATGCTGAAGATATGTTGCAAGGTGACGAACGTTTTGGTGGCTTAGTGAAGGCGGGCTACTATGATAATACGAAAGGATATAAAACGAGCGTCAGCGGCTATGGTTACCTTACTGACAACGTAAGCGTTGTTGCTACTATGGTGTATAGCGATTTAGGTAACTACACAGATGGCGATGGTAACGAGCAGCCGTTTACTGAAGCACAAAACAAAGTTGGCTTTATTAAACTTGTTGGTGATATCACTGATGCGCAGAAAATCACTTTAAGTTATGATCACCGCGGTGATGAAGCGTATCGTAACTTCCGACCTCACTGGGCTGAAAGTAGAAAGAATTTCCCGCTTGACCAAGAGATGAACCGAGATACTTTCACGCTGAATTACGGTTTAAATCCTGCTGATAACCCATACCTTGATCTTGATGTTACCGCATATAACACCGAAACTGAGCTAAAGCATAAGAGTCGTCCAGACGTACCTCGTGAAACAAATAATATTGCGAAAACACACAGCTATGGTGGTGATATTCGCAACACGAGTAGCTTTAACTTGTTTGCTGTTACGTATGGTGTTGATTACCGTAAAGATATAACAGATGGCACATTCTTAGCTTATAGCCCAGATACTTATGAGTTTAAAGGCACTGTTGCAGGCGTCTATGTACAGAGTGATTTCCGTATTGTTGAGCCGCTACTATTAAGTGTTGGTGGTCGTTACGATACATATAAATTAAAAGATTCTTACGGTACAGAAGTCGATCATTCAGGCTTTAGCCCTAATGTTAGCCTGAACTACAGCGTTATACCGGGTTTGAATGTTTATGCCGGTTACGCAGAAGCTTTCCGTGGCGCCCAGATCCCAGATTCATTCATGACTGATATTGAGTTAGATCCAAACCGTAAAGCAGAGCGAGCACATAATACCGAAGTGGGGGCGAGCTGGGTAAACGGCGGTCTAAATCTATCAGCAACGGCGTACATTAATAAAATTGACGATGTGGTCGGTAAGAGTGCGAAAAATCAAGGCGACTTAGAAACCAAAGGTTTCACTGCGCGTGCTGGCTACACCTTCAATGATTTAAGTATGTCATTAAGCTTCAATCACTCTCTCTCGGATCTTGATGGTCAACGTTTAATTGATGAGAACTTTGGTATTGGTACCTCGACAGGTGATACATGGGTTGCGGATATTAATTACTATGTATTTGATAACTTGTTAATTGGTTATACAGGTCGCTATGTTGCTCGTCTTGATGATGCAGTAGAAGTGGTTGAAATCTATAAAGGTGAAGAGTACGTCACTAACTACAGTGAAAAGCCAGGTTATGCCGTTCATGATATTTACAGCCAGTGGCAACCATTATCGGGTGAAGAGTTAACACTCTCTCTGGCAGTTAAAAATCTCTTTGATAAAGATTATCGTGATCATGCTAGCTACGGTGATGTAAACGCTATTGCGAGTGCACCACGCGAGCCGGGTCGTGATATCCGCTTTAATGTTGCGTATGCCTTTTAAATAAATGAACAAGGAGGGACGTCTGTCTCTCCTTTTTTCGTTTAAGGCTAGGTGAATGTGATCAAAGGGAAAGTTATGCCGCAATTTCTATCAATAAAAAATCGTCTTATTGCTCTGCTCAGTGTTTGCTTGGTTTTATGTAGTACTCACAGTGTAGCGAAAAGCATTACTGTAACGGATTTAGCTGGGCGAGAAGTCGTAATATCTCAACCTGCGGAAAGATTACTGTTAAGTGAAAGTCGCTATATTCCCGCGTTAGCGATTTTAGAAGGCGATCAAGTGTTATCTCGTATTGTCGGTATGATGGGAGACATGAAGTTAGTCGATCCTGATTCTTATCAACAATATCAAACCGCATTTCCTGACATCGATAATATTCCTCTGTTTGGTAAAGGCGCAACGGAGAGTTTTAGTTTAGAAACCGCATTAGCGCTTAAAGCGGATGTGGCTTTTTTAGGTGTCGAAGGTCATGGGCCTAATGCGCGAAATAGCGAAATTATTGAAATTTTAGAGCGTGCGGGTGTAACGGTCGTCTTTATCGATTTTCGCAAAGATCCGGTGAAAAATACCTTACGCAGCCTAGAAGTTATGGGCAAAGTACTGGGTCGAGAAGCGCAAGCGAAAAGCTATATTCAATTTTATAACCAAGAATTAGATAAGGTGAAGCAAGGTCTTGCTACGGTAAAACCTGAAGATGTTCCGACAGTCTTTCTTCATAGTCGTGTAGGTGTTAACGGTGAATGTTGTGAGACCATGGCTCGGGGTATGGTTGCTCAAATGCTTGATTTTATTGGGGTGAAGAATATGGCACAGCCACTACTTCCGGGATCTGTGGGCGTATTAAATCAAGAGTATTTATTAACGCATCAGCCTGACATTTATATTGGTACTGCTGTTGGCTCAACCCAGACTCAAAAAGAAGCACCGCAATATATTGTTCTTGGTACCAGTATTAGTGCCAAAGTAGCACACCAGTCTTTGGCTGCCATTACTCAACGACCGCCACTTAATCAATTAACCGCAGTGAAAAATAAACGGGCTTATTCTATCTGGCACCATTTTTATAATACGCCGCTCAATATTGTTGCTATTCAGACGTTTGCTAAATGGGCCTACCCCAAAAAGTTTGCTGAGCTATCACCACAAAAAACATTAGAAACACTATATCGTGATTATCAGCCAGTGCCTCTTAATGGTACCTATTGGATGGCGTTATAAATTAAATATTAGTGTTGTTTTAATTAATTCAATGAGCCGGATGACGTCACTGTTATCCGGTTTTTGGCTTTGTAAGATAAAGGAAATATCATGAAATTAGCCACATTAAGTGTTGATGAAAACCATCAAACAACCAGTTTGTCACAGCGTTATCGGCGCTTTGTGATTAAACGAATTCTCTTGTTAAGTATGATGGCGATAGCACTTGTCATTGCATGGGTTATTGATACTGCAACCGGCCCTTCTCAAATTGGCTTAAACCATATTTTTTCCGCGCTCTTTCAGCCTGAAGTACTCGATCCCGTCCAACAAGTGATTATTTTTGATGTCAGGATCCCTTACGCTTTAATGGCCATTGTTGTTGGTGCGGCATTAGGGTTAGCGGGGGCTGAAATGCAAACCTCTTTAAATAATCCGTTAGCGAGTCCGTTTACCTTAGGCATTGGTGCGGCTGCAACATTAGGCGCGGCGGTTGCTATCTTATTTGATTGGTCATGGTTACCGTTTCGCTTTGACTACATTTTGCCTTTGTTTGCTTTTGCTTTTGCGCTTTTAGCATCACTTTTGGTGGTGGTGTTATCACGAAGCCAAGGCGCATCGGTTAATACCGTGATCTTGTTTGGTATTTCACTCTTTTTTGCCCTTAACGCCTTAGTCAGTTTATTAATGTTTGTCGCAGACAGTAATGCTTTACAACAGATAGTGTTTTGGACCATGGGCAGTTTGGTGCGAGCAAATAACGAAAAAGTGTTGATTGTCGCACTTGTCTTTGCGGTGTGTTTCCCGCTTTCTATGCGTCAAGCATGGGCGATGACAGCGATTCGCTCGGGAGAAGATCAAGCAAGAAGTATCGGTATTCGCGTAGAGCGCATGCGCTTAATGGTGTTGTTGAGAGTGAGCTTATTAACGGCTGTCGCTGTGGCGTTTGTGGGGGAAATTGGCTTTGTTGGGTTAGTCGGTCCTCATATAACAAGAATGTTATTAGGCGAAGATCATCGCTTTTTTCTTCCGGGGAGTGCCATTGCCGGTGCATTGTTGTTATCGCTGGCTTCCATCGCGAGTAAAAGCTTGATCCCTGGAGTGATTTTACCAATTGGAATCGTAACATCATTAATTGGTATCCCATTCTTCATGAGCCTTATTTTATCGAGTAAAGGGAAGTTGTAATGTCATTAAATATTAATAGCCTCACAACGGGGTATGGTCAGCAAAAGATCATTGAGCAACTTTCTGTTGAGCCGATCCAAAATGGTGAGTTGGTGGCGGTACTCGGCCCTAATGGAGTAGGTAAATCGACATTGCTCAAAGCGATAGCGCGATTACAAAAATATCAAGGTGATGTGTCTCTTGATGGCGAAATATTAAGTCAGTTAGCCCTTAGCGAAAGTGCCAGAAGAATCGGTTACTTGCCACAAACACTGCCTCAGGCAACTAGCCTTGTTGCTTATGAAATTGTATTTAGTGCTTGTCGCGCGGTAAAACCCGAACTGAGTAAAAGTTATATTGAGCAAATCATTGAAAAAACATTTTCCCAATTAGGAATAACCCATTTAGCACTTAAACAGCTAGCACAAATGTCAGGTGGGCAGCGACAGATGATCGGATTAGCGCAAGTGCTGATTCGAGAGCCTCGATTATTATTACTTGATGAGCCAACCAGTGCGTTAGATCTGCATTGGCAAATTAGTGTGCTTCAGGCTGTAAAACAAAATTTGGCGCACACTGGAGGCATGGGTCTTGTCGCGATCCATGACATAAATTTAGCCTTACGTTTTTGCGATAAAGTGTTGGTCCTCAGCCCTGATGGAGTAGTCGTTATGGGCAAAGGAGAGCAAGTGTTAACAGCAGAGGTATTACGTAACGCTTATGGTGTCAAAGGGCGAGTGGAGCAGTGTTCGCAAGGTTATCCGATAGTACTGGTGGATGAAGCGATGAGTGCGTAATGAATTGTGTGCAGCCTTTTTAGTTTTTGGTATATTTAAGGTAAAAAGCTGTACGTGATATTAAGTGTTTATATATCAGCCTGTTATATGTGGTGTTGGGAGTTGGCCTATAGTGGTAAAAAACACGTTCACTTTTGTGCTGTTTTTATGAGTGAAAGCTGTACACGTCTAAATGTGAGAGTTTAGTCAGTATTGCTTTGTTCTGCTCAGTGATAGAATAAACCGATAATATAAATAAATCGGTTATCCACACAAAGGGCACAAAAATGAGCATAAGCAGTACTGACAGTAACCATGTAGACAGTGATTTACTTACCGAGATCGCTATTGCTTATTATCAGGATGGTGCTACTCAAGAAGAGATCTCTCAGCGCTTTGGTATGTCTCGCGCTAAAGTCGGTCGTTTACTTCGTCGTGCGCGTGATGAAGGGGTAGTGGAAATTACCGTTAAATATCACCCTGTTTTTAGTGAAAAATTAGAACAGCAATTGATTGAGCGTTTTAACTTAAAACGCGCATTGGTTGCACTCGATCAGCCTGATGACGAAACCCAACGTCAGCAAGTGGCAAGTCTGGTTTCGAGCTACCTAACGACGACATTAACTGATGATATGGTGGTTGCGGTTGGGCAAGGACGTAATATCGCGTCTATTGCTAATCATGTTGGTGTTGTGCCGCATCGTAAATGTCGATTTGTTTCTGGTATTGGTGGTACACACCGTTCAGGCAATGCCATTAATGCCGATCACATTTGTCGCCAATTGGCGAAAAAATATGATGGTATTAGTGAAACCTTGTATGCCCCCGCTTATGTTGACGACATCATAGTGAAAGAAGCATTTATGAAAAATGGCACGGTAAAAGAAACCTTAGATCGTGCTCGTCGTGCTGATTTAGCGTTGGTTGGCGTAGGCGATATGAATGAAAATAGCCATATGGTGAAGTTAGGTTGGTTTACACCACAAGAAATTGTTGAAGCGCGAATTCGTAAAGGTGTGGTCGGTGATATTGCGGGCTATGACTTTTTTGATAGCCATGGAAAACAAGCTGATACCATGATGAGCGATCGTGTTATTGGTTTAACCATGGAAGAATTACGAAATATTCCAACTGTTGTGGTAACGGCAGCAGAAAATAGTAAAGCCTTAGCACTCTTAGGCGCACTGCGTTCTGGGGTTGTTGATGTATTAGCAACCAGTGTAAGTAACGCGCTCACTATTTTAAATTTAGATCAGCAAATGAAGTAGCTTGATATTTAATCAGTTGTTCTTAAAAAACAACTGCTATCCCTGAAATTGAGCGATAGCAGTTGATAACTATACCTTTAACACATAAAATACGTCACACAAATGAGGAAGAACGGCGTATCCGGTGATGCGTCCGGATTTCAAATCCGGGTAGGGCTGCCAGCAGTCCTGGGTAGGTTCGACTCCTATGTTCTTCCGCCACTTCATTTGTTTATCCTTTTAGTAAACCTTCATCTCGCAGTTCGCGATAGTTAAATTTCCTTTTTGTAAAACCAATCTTATCGAAATACTCCAAGATCTGAATGGCGACTTTTCGTCCTAGTAGACTAATCGTTCTAAACTCTGCTGTTTCCAGTTTTTGATGGTGTTCAATATGTTCACGGACACGATTAGCAATCGAGATCAAATAGTCGTGGCTTACATAGCGATCTTTAACAATCGCAGAGATATAGCCCAGTTGTGCCAATTTATAGCTTAGAGCACGCAATTCGTCTTCATCAAAATCACATTCATTGGCGAGATCGCGCACCCACCAAGGGGTTGAACTTTGCTGCATGATTTGGGCAATGCGCTGCCAGCTTTTTTGTTCAAGCTCTGTGAGTTGTAGCTGGTGGCTGGCAAGGTGTAACCAACCACGAGTATTGATAATGCTTTGCTGGGCTAATAACTGAGCCAACAGCTCATTAAAAATAGCTGCAGGTTGGTTGAGTGCTGCAATGCGATAAAGACGATCTTTACCTAAGCCGATGTGGTCATTTTCTTGTTGATGGTATAACGCGAGTTTTTCAATCATGTTCTGCTGTAGTTGTACTTGATAGGCAGAAGTACAAAGGAAATCACCGTACTGGGTAATATCATTTTCAACATGACTACCTGCGACTTGTTCTATGTGTTGACTTTGATGCTGCCACGTTAACTCACTGATAGATTGTGGTTTATTGGCAAGTTTAAAGGCAATAATATCTTTAAGGGAATCAAGTTCTACACGTTGGGTTAAATAAGCTAAACGCTCTGGCTTTCGCTTGCCACGATTAGGTGGTAGCAAATCAATGACGACGCCACTACCAAGGTTCGTTTTTAAAGCGGGATCGCGCAGTAATAGGCGATCTTGCTCTGCTAAACATAATGGACTATCGAAGGTAATCTCAGCCAGTACATGCTCGCCTGCCTTCGCCTTATCTGTTTCAAGTAGCGCAATACGACCCGTGGTATGGGCTGCGGCATGGAAAACTTGTACTGCTTGCCAGTGTTTAATATCGGTATTGGCAGCCAGTGTAATCGTTACGCGATTGCTCACGGCATCGGGCACAATATTGACTAACCAGTCGCCACGGCTAAGCTCGTCCTTATCAATGTCACCAACGATATTCATCGCTACACGCTGGTTTGCTGTTGCCGTTTGCGCTGTATTTCCTTGGGCGTGTAAACCTTTTATACGGACAGTTTTTGCCTGTGTTTGACCTTGCTTAAGTTTGTTATGGCTAACAAAATGCAGGCTATCACCGACCTTTATGCTGCCACTTAATGCCGTCCCAGTAACAACCAATCCTGCCCCTTTTACGTGAAAAGCACGATCAATGGCAAGACGAAAGCCTAAATCATTTTGTTGCTGTTTTTCATTGTCAGTTAAAGCGATTAAGTGAGCTTTAAGTACATCAATACCATCACCAGTAAACGCGGAGCAATGAAATATTGTTGGCTCGGTAAAACCTTGCTGAAATAAGAGTTGAGTGAGTTGTGCTTCTAACTGCTGTTGTTGCTCTAAAGTAGTGAGATCTGATTTGGTGATCACCACTGTTAGGCTATCCATCGCCAATAAACGCAAAATGGCTAAATGCTCATAGCTTTGCGCCATCATGCCTTCATCACCTGCGACAATCAGCATCGCATGATGGGCTGTACCGACACCGGCGAGCATGTTGGAAAGAAACTTCTCGTGACCCGGTACATCAATAAATCCGAGGGTTTCTTGTTGTTGCGTTTGCTGTGAGTGATAGGTCATAAACGCATACCCTAAATCAATGGTTAGCCCACGTTTTTGCTCTTCTGGTAAGCGATCAGCATTGGTGCCTGTTAGGGCTTGAAGTAAATGGGTTTTACCATGATCAACATGGCCAGCGGTGGCAATTATCATAAAGTGGCGTTATTAGTTCTTTGTTATTCGTGATTAGCATTAGAAAGTGAAAGTTGAGCAAGCTGAGTCATGAAATCTTGTTCATGACTGATCCCACGTAAACATAACCACAGTTTGTCATGGTGAATACGACCGATAATTGGGATCTCACCGCTTGCTAAAAGATCCGCAAGATCATTAAGCGTGTAGGATGTTTGATTATTGTTAACACTGAAACATAACGCGACAGATTCAAGTTGTTCGGTGGGTAGCGCACCACTGCCTATTTGCCCCATTGAAGGCATCACCGTTACTGTAAAGTACTGACCAACCAATTGCTGACAGTAAGGCACTAGACGTTCCCCCAAATCTGTCAGCGTATCAAGGCTGCGAGTTAGCATCGACAGCGTAGGGAGATCGCAAGGTAAACGCTCTGGATGACGGTATAAATTCAATGTTGCTTCAAGCGCTGCTAAGGTCATCTTGTCACAGCGAAGTGCACGTTTAAGTGGGTGATGTTGCAGCTGTTCAATGAGTTCAGATTTCCCAGCAATGATCCCAGCTTGTGGTCCACCGAGTAATTTATCGCCAGAAAAGCTCACTAAATCAATGCCATCTTGCAGCATCTTTTGTGGCATCGGCTCGCTTGGTAGTCCGTATTGGGCTAAATCGATTAATGACCCACTGCCTAAATCGCTGATCACTGGTACTTGCATTGTGCGTCCCAACGCACAGAGTTCAGCTTCAGATACCGCGCTGGTAAAGCCTTGGATCATGTAGTTACTGGTGTGTACTTTCATCAGTAACGCGGTATTTTCATTAATCGCTTGTTGATAGTCTTTCAAGTGAGTGCGATTCGTGGCACCGACTTCAACGAGCTGACACCCTGCTTGTCGCATGACATCTGGAATGCGAAATGAGCCACCAATTTCAACTAACTCACCACGCGATACAATGACTTCTTTTCCACTGGCAAGGCTGGCTAGCATTAACAGTACCGCAGCGGCATTGTTATTTACTAAGCACGCATCTTCACAACCAATGAGCTGTTGCAGTTGTTCACTGATGGCTTGATCGCGGTGGCCTCGTTTACCTTGCTGGAGAGAATACTCTAAAGTCGAAGGGAAACGCATCACCTCTGTCACCGCTTTTATTGCAGCTTCTGCTTGCAGCGAACGACCTAAATTGGTGTGTAAGATAGTACCGGTTAAGTTAAAAACACGACGTTGCCCTTGATGTTGTAAAGGCAGGGTCGATTGCGCGAGATGATGAGAAAACAGATTTATACGTGCAAGTTTCTGTTGCGATAGTGCCAGCCCGTCGCACTCATTAAGTGTCAGCCACTGAGGTAATTGTTGTTGATCTCGAATTGTCTCGCGGGCTTGATCTAATAATTGACGAACAAGCGTAGTGATGTGCTCTTTACCAAATTGATGGATCAAAGGCTGTTGTAATTCGTGATTTAAAATCAGATCAACACTGGGTAAGTGGGCATAGAGTGCTTGGGCTGTCATATCGCTCTCAGTATTACTGTATTAGTGGTAAAAAGAATGGGTTAAATCCATTACGGTATAATTCGTTTTGGTTTAGCTTATGATCTAACACTAATGTCGCAAGATCGTCTGCGATAGGATCAAGGTTTGGTTGCTTTTCTAAAAATAAAATCTTGAGGTAGCTATTACAGTGACCGCAAGTTTCAGCACGTACCGCATCTTCAAGGGTTTCACTTTGTAGATGAATATTTTCACCATCCGCACATTGAGTACATTCAGCACGAAGACGATGCCATTCTGTTTCACATTGGCTGCAATGCAAGTAACGGTGGCCACTGCCTTTAATCAAACTTGCCACTGGCGCACCACCACAAAGAGGGCAGAAATGCTGTTTTACATTGGGCTCGGGTTGCCACTCTAGTGCCGTGGTTTTTACAAGTAGGCTGGTGAATGTATTAATACAAGCCCATAGCAAAATAGCAAGATCAGCAGGTACACGCTCAGGCTGGTTATGCTGAAGTGCGGTGAAGTAATGGTGTAGGGTGTCGCTATCAAGATCTTGAAGTGAATCGATCACTTTTACGATGTCGTCAGATGCAACTAAACGTAATGAGGTGGTTAATTGCGCTAACATGG
This sequence comes from Photobacterium sp. GB-72, assembly GCF_003026095.1. Taxonomy (NCBI): domain Bacteria; kingdom Pseudomonadati; phylum Pseudomonadota; class Gammaproteobacteria; order Vibrionales; family Vibrionaceae; genus Photobacterium; species Photobacterium sp. GB-72. The sequence continues at coordinate 20,715 of NZ_PYNV01000014.1, forward strand.
CTTCTAAGATTGGAAACCAAGCTTGATCTAAAGATAGCGGCCAAGTTAAAGCATTTTCTGATACGAAGTTAGCAACAGGTTGGGCAAAGTCTTCGGCCAATCGCGCTTGTTGTTGAACAATTTGTCCGGCTAATAGTAGGTAATCTGCCATGAAAGAGTCTTTAGCCAGTGCACGTAAACGCTCGGCACGAGCTGAAAAAATGGTTGCAGGATCACCAATAATTAACGGAGTAAAGCCATCACTTTTTTGTTTTATAATGGTATTTTTATCTAGAATTTTAACGCTCATGCTGTTTTCCAATGACAAGAATACCAACCAAAGTAAACCTTGGTTGGTATAAAAAGGTAAAGCGGTAAGTGCAGGCTTACCGCTTTTAATCATGTTGTTAGTGTTGGTTTTTGCCGCTAGTTAGCGAACGTAGCCAACGAGGGTGGTGTTTTTTCGCCCAAGCAGGAGAAACCTTCCCTTCTAACATGCCATCGATAGAGCCTTCTACCCAGTACGCCATGTAAGCATGGATAATCAGGCTAAGAGCAAAAACAATGGCTGTGATTGAGTGAACAATCAGTGCAATGCGAACGACATCAATGCTGAAGTAAGCCGCAAAGTAGGCACGCCATGCAATCAAACCGGTAACAAGAAGGATCAGACCACAAGCAATAAATTGACGTAGGATCATTTTTTGACCTGCGTTGTATTGTCCTGCTTCTGGTACGTTTTCTTCGTTCTCGGTTAAGACGTCTTTAACTTTTAGCATCCACTGGAGATCACCTTTTTCAAAGTGGTTATGGCTCCAGTAGCGTGCAACTAAAAACGCAAGTCCGATTGTCATCACAATTGCGCCGAATGGGTGCAAAATACGTGCAAGTTGCGGTGAACCGTAGACATAGCTAAGGAAGTGCAATGGTGCGAACATAAAAGATAAACCAGACAATAGAGTCCAGATACCCGTTAGTGCTACCGTCCAGTGCACAACGCGATCTAAAGGCTTATGACGTAAAATTGTTTTATTCAAACTCATTTTTCATCTCCTTCTTCTTCCGCAACACGGCTGCGACCAACAGTCACACGGTGAATCGCTGCCAACGCAAGCGTACCCACTAAACCTGCTGCTGCAAGTGGCTTCACATCGTCTTTCCACAATTTCACTGTTTCGCTGATCTTTGGATCTTTTGGCAGATCGTAACGTTCAGGATCAGTAATATCGTGCAACACATAAATCACGTGTGTGCCGCCCACACCAGCTGGGTTGTAAATACCCGCGTTCTTGTGACCTTTGGCTTGCAGTGCTGCCACTCGTTGGTTAGCGTATTCAAGAATTTCTTCTCGCTCACCAAAACGTAGTGCACCTGTAGGACAGGTTTTTGCACATGAAGGCACTTGACCTGCCTGTAGGCGATCAAGACACAAAGTACACTTGTAAACACGGTTATCGACTGGGTTCATGCGTGGAATATCAAACGGACAACCAGCAATACAGTAGCCACAACCGACACACTTTTCAGAGTTAAAATCGACAACACCGTTTTCGTATTGCACGATAGCATCAGGCTCTGGACAGGCTTTTAAACAGCCAGGATCAGAACAGTGCATACAGCTGTGTTTGCTGAATAACCATTTGAACTTGTTATCTTCTTCAATTTCTTTGAAGTGGATAGTGGTCCATGTTTCAGCGGTTGTATTTGGCGGATTTTGGTAGGTACCTTCAAAGGTACCTACTTTGCCGCGCAAGTTGTTCCATTCGCTACACGCATCCATACAGCCTTTACAGCCAGTACAGCACGTTACATCGATAAGCTTTGTTACCTGAATTTGGCGTTTACGCGCATCAGGTGAAGGCGTTAGCGATGATGTCGCAGAACTACGAATAATATTCTGTGATTCCATACCCATGGCTTACTTCACCTTTTCCACGTTAACCAAGAATGCCTTGTACTCTGGCGTTTGTGAGTTAGCATCACCCACACATGGCGATAGCGCATTTGCTAAGTAGCCAGGTTTGGTGTCGCCTTCATAACCCCAGTGAATAGGAATACCCACAGTGTGAACGGCTTGGCCATTAACATGCAGTGGTGTAATACGCTTAGACACATACGCTTTTGCTTCAATGAAGCCACGCTTAGAGGTTACGCGAACCATGTCAGCATTCTTAATGCCACGCTCTTTTGCCAAGCCTTCGCCAATCTCAACAAATTGTTCTGGTTGTAGAACAGCGTTGAAGTGAGAGTGACTTGTCCACGTATGGAAGTGCTCCGTTAAGCGGTAAGTCGTACCCACAAATGGGAACTGCTCTTTTTGACCAAGCTGTGCAAGATCGTCTTTGAAAATACGTGCCGCTGGGTTTGATACCACATTCTTATGTAATGGGTTGGTACCAATGGGTGTTTCAAACGGTTCGTAGTGTTCAGGGAACGGACCTTCAGCCATTTTATCTAATGCAAATAGACGACCAACGCCTTCTGGTTGCATGATAAATGGACCCGCATTGCTTGATGGTGGAAGCTTAGCGTTAAAGTCAGGCACATCAGGGCCAACCCATTTGCTACCATTCCATTCAACTAGCGTGCGTGACTTATCCCAAGGTGTGCCGTCAGGACGTGTTGATGCACGGTTGTACAGAACACGACGGTTAGCAGGCCAAGACCATGCCCAGTTTGGTGCTAAACCTAAACCAGATGGATCGCTGTTATCACGACGTGCAGTTTGGTTACCCGAAGGAGTCCAACTACCGGTGTACAGCCAACAACCTGCTGTAGTAGAACCATCAGCTTTTAGTTGAGCAAAGCTAGATAGCTGGTTGCCGTTAGCATCTTTACCGTTAAGTTCTTGTGCTAATTCTTTAGTGTTTGGCGCATCAGGAATGGCGTAGTTCCAATCTAGCGATAGGATTGGATCTGGGTATGTACCACCATGTTGTTGGTACATATTACGCATCTTCATGAAGATACCCGCTAAGATCTCAGCATCACCTTTCGCTTCTCCCGGCATATCTGCCGCTTTCCAGTGCCACTGTAACCAGCGCGCTGAACTTACGATGGTGCCATCTTCTTCAGCAAAACATGCACAAGGTAAACGGAATACTTCCGTTTGGATATTCTTGGTATCCACTTCGTTTACGTTTGGTTTGTTCTGCCAGAACGTTGATGTTTCTGTCGCTAGTGGATCGATAACCACTAAGTATTTCAACTTAGATAACGCATCCAATGTTTTTTGCTTGTTGGACATAGAGCCAACAGGGTTAAAACCTTGACAGATGTAACCGTTCATTTCGCCTTTCTTCATCATGTCGAAGACGCGAAGCATGTCGTAACCCTGATCCCACTTCGGCATCATGTCGTAACCAAAGTTATTTTCTGCGGTTGCATTTTTACCGTAGAACGACTTCAGTAATGATACGAAGAAAGACGGGTAGTGTTGCCAGTAGTTAGTTTGATCTGCTTCAAGTGCCACTGGTGTGTGGTGCTTAAGGTGAGTGGCAAGATCGACATCTTTATCAGATGGCAGTTTCAAGTAACCCGGCAGATTTTGTGCTAACAAACCAAGGTCAGTAATACCTTGGATATTTGAGTGACCACGTAGGGCGTTAACACCGCCGCCAGCCATACCCATGTTACCTAGAAGTAACTGGATCATTGCCATACAACGGATGTTTTCAGCGCCTTTTGAGTGCTGAGTCCAACCAGTTGCGTACAAAATAGTGGCAACACGGTTATCGGCAGCAGTGCTACCTAGCGCCTTACATACGTGTTCAAACATATCAACAGGCGTACCTGTAATGTTTGAAACTACATCAGGTGTGTAGCGAGATACGTGCTCTTTCAGTAAGTTCCATACACAGCGAGGATGTTGTAGGGATTCATCCTTCATTGCGTAGCCGTTATCGTCTAGCTTGTAGAACCAGCTACTACGATCGTACTGACGTTTCTCTGCGTCATAACCTGAGAACAGACCATCATGGAATGCGTAATCATCACGTACGATAAAGCTAGCGTTAGTGTAGGCTTTTACATATTCGTGATTTACTTGGCTGCTTGCGATCAGGTAACGAATAGCACCTAATAGGAAGGCAATATCAGCACCAGAACGGATTGGTGCATAGTGATCAGCCACTGCTGCAGTACGCGTGAAACGTGGATCAACCACAATGATTTCAGCGTTATTGGTTTTTTGAGCTTCAATTGCCCAGCGGAAGCCTACAGGGTGTGCTTCTGCTGCGTTGCCGCCCATTACAAGGATTACGTTGGCATTTTTAATGTCAACCCAGTTGTTGGTCATCGCACCGCGGCCAAATGTTGGAGCAAGACTTGCTACCGTTGGGCCGTGTCAAATACGCGCTTGAGTGTCAACTGGAACCATGCCCAAACCACGGGCAAATTTTTGTGTTAACCAACCATTTTCGTTGCTTTCTGCCGAAGCACATAGCATACCTGTGGTTAGCCAGCGGTTAACTGTGGTGCCTTGCTCATTTGTTTTAACAAGGTTTTCATCACGGTCTTGCTTCATTAACTTGGCAATACGAGTGAATGCTTCATCCCATGAAATACGTTGCCATTTGTCTGAACCAGGTGCGCGATATTCGGGGAATTTCAAACGTTGTTCGCTGTTAACAAAACCAGCTAGACCCGCACCTTTTGGACATAATGCACCACGACTTACTGGATGATCGGGATCACCTTCAACGTGGAATACCTTTTGTTTGATATTACCGTTTGCTGCACCAGTACTGTAAAGTAAAGTTCCGCAACCAACAGAACAGTAAGAACACGTATTACGCGTTTCTTTTGCTGCTGTTAATTTAAATTCTCGAGCTTGCGCCCAAGCTTTTTGCGGTATTGTGGCAAGGGAGGCAATAGATGTCGTAGCGACAGCTCCCGCGCACAATTTAAATAATTGACGTCTACTTATATTCAAAGTCAACTCACCTAATTATTATAAAAAAAATTGTATTACATAAGAGGTCGGATATTATATGCGCGAATATAATATCGTCAAATCTTTGTGTGAAATAATAAATGTCTAGTTGTTTAATTACTGATGAATATATAGAGCATCAGGAATATTCTGTTCATGAAATAATTAAATATAAGAACGGAATAAAAATAGAATGTGAAGACTTTATTGCTGAAGAAGTTCCCATTGCGCTTATTTATAATGGAATATCTCATGCAGTAATGATGGCAACCCCATCAAATCTAGAAAACTTCGCAATTGGTTTTTCATTATCTGAAAGAATTATTAATAATATTAAAGAAATAAAAAATATTGATATAAAAAGTAGTAAAGAGGGGATAGAAGTTTATATAGAATTACAAAATCGTGCTTTTATGATGCTAAAAGAACAGCGTCGACAACTGGTAGGAAGAACCGGTTGTGGGTTGTGTGGTATTGAACATTTAAAGCAAGCAATGAAGCCTGTAAATACGGTTCCTGATACGCAAAGAATGCCTCTTTCTGTTATTAATCAATCTATTAAGTTTCTACATGAGAATCAGGAACTCGCTAACCGTACAGGTTGTACCCATGCTGCCGTATGGTTAAATGAACACGGTGAATTAGCGGCGATTTATGAAGATGTTGGTCGTCATGTGGCGCTAGATAAGTTAATAGGCGCTCGTGCAAAATATTCGCAACTTACCAAAGGTGCAATCTTAATTACCAGTCGTGCTAGTTATGAAATAGTGCAAAAGGCAACATCTGTCGGTGTGGAGATATTATTTGCAGTATCAGCACCTACAGCATTAGCGATTAATTTAGCTGAAGAATCTGGATTGACATTAATAGGTTTTTGTCGAGAAGGTAGGGCTACTATTTATACAAAAAAACATAGAATAATAAATTAAGCATATTTCATGAAATTAAAACCTAGATTATTTATAAAATAATATAAGAGGTTTATGACGTTAATACTTTCTTTGTTTATATTTCCATTAATCAGTAATAATCATGTTAAATAAGTAAAAGTAACAAAGACTGACTTAAACAAACCAATAATCCCCTTTAATTTTAGTTGTATAAGATAACCAGACTTTTAATTATAGGTGATATATAAATATTTTTATAACTGTGAATTATAAATGATTAACAGTATGATTTGTTTTTTATCATAATTAGGAATCAGTTGTGTTAGGGAAAATATTAACAGGATTGTTACTTGTAGCTTCAAGTACGAGCGTGATAGCAACACCTTGGGAAAAAGTAAAAACACCAACATCTGGTGAGTCAATGTCTATTGGCTCATACTCGAATGGGTGTTTAGCAGGCGCGGAAGCACTGCCACTGGAAGGTGATGGTTATCAAGTTATCCGCGCTGAACGCGGCCGTTACTATGGTAACCCTGAAACAATCACTTTCTTAAAAGAGTTAATGAAAACTGCACAGCAACTGAAAATTGGTAATGTGCTGGTGGGAGATATTGCGATGCCTCGTGGTGGACGCTTTTCATCAGGTCACGCCAGCCACCAAACAGGCTTGGATGCGGATATTTGGTTACGTATTCCAGAAAAACCGTTATCACAGAACGATTTAAAAACAGTTTCAGCACTACCTATGGTTGATGTGAAAAATCACAAAATCATCGAAAAGAACTGGAGCAGTAAACAAGCGCATTTGATCCAGCTTGCGGCAAGTGATGATCGTGTCGCCCGTATATTCGTTCATCCTGTGATCAAAGAACAGCTTTGTAAAACGGAGTGGAAAGATCGTGATTGGTTACGTAAAGTTCGTCCTTGGTTTGGTCATTACTACCATTTCCATGTCCGGTTAAATTGTCCTGAAGGCAGTACCTACTGTGAGCCACAAACCCCACCACCAGCAGGTGATGGCTGTGGTAAAGAGTTAGCCTCATGGTCACCAGATTTTAAAAAGCCAGAGTCAAATAAACCGGCGGTTAAACCAAAACCTAAACCGAAGCCAGTGTTACCTGCTCAGTGTAAGGTGCTTATTAATAGTTAATTTTTCTAAATTAACTGTGTATAGGTATAAAAAAAGCGCCGCAAGGCGCTTTTTTATTGTTTGATGGTTGGATCGAATAAGAACTAAGCAAGACCTTGTAAGGTAACAAACTTTTCTAGCAGTTCATCGTCAGATTCAACGTGATCAGGATCGGTAATAATGCAGTTGGTGATTGGACAAACCGACTGACAGGTCGGCTTGTCGTAATGCCCTTTACATTCAGTACAGCGATCTGGGTTTATTTCATAGATGCTATCACCCATGGTGATCGCCTCGTTAGGGCATTCAGGATCACACATGTCGCAGTTAATGCATTTGCTTGTAATGAGCAGTGCCATAGTGCTTATTTACCGTCTTTAGGAGCGTGAGGGTTACGTGTATCTTCGCCATTACCCAAGTTACGCATTAACAGACCAAAATCAAGATCCATATCAGCTGGTACAGGGATAAATACGAAGTGTCCATTGCCTTTCGCGTCATCAATCACTTCAGACTTACGGTTTTCCATCGTCTCAAGATTGAAGATAACGTTACCTTTTGGTGTCATTACTTCAAGGCTATCACCAACAACGAACTTGTTCTTCACTTCGACTTCAGCAAGATCACCACGGCGTTTACCTGTGAACTCACCAACAAATTGTTGAGAATCAGAAATTGAGTAACCGTAGTCATAGTTTTGGTACGTGTCATGGGTGTGACGACGTAGGAAACCTTCAGTGTAACCACGGTGCGCTAAGCTTTCTAATGTGCCTAGTAATGATTCATCAAATGGTTTACCTGCAACAGCATCATCAATCGCTTTACGGTAAACTTGCGCAGTACGAGCACAGTAGTAGAACGACTTAGTACGGCCTTCAATCTTCAGTGAGTGAACACCCATTTTAGTTAGACGCTCAACGTGTTGAACAGCACGAAGATCTTTTGAGTTCATAATGTAAGTACCATGCTCATCTTCAAACGCCGCCATTTTTTCTTCAGGACGGTGAGATTCGCTTAGTAGCACAACATCATCAATTGGTTTTCCTAGACCTAGTGTATTATCAGGACGCTCTTCAACGTCTTGTGTTTGCACTGCGTCTTGAATTTCAACGATTTGACCCGCATCGTTTTCAGTCGCTTTTTCTGTTTTATATTCCCAACGGCAAGCATTTGTACAAGTGCCTTGGTTTGGATCGCGCTTGTTGATGTAACCAGAAAGTAGGCAGCGACCAGAGTAAGCCATGCAAAGAGCACCGTGAACGAAGATTTCTAGTTCAGTGTCAGGGCAATGCTCACGAATTTCTTCGATTTCTTCTAGTGATAACTCACGAGATAGAATGACACGCTCAACACCTTGGCTAGCCCAGAATTTCACTGTTGCCCAGTTAACTGCGTTGGCTTGAACTGACAGGTGAATAACAACCTCAGGGAATGCTTCACGAACCATCATAATAAGACCTGGATCTGACATGATAAGTGCGTCAGGGCCCATTTCTACGATTGGTTTAAGATCGCGAATGAAGGTTTTTAGCTTTGAGTTATGCGGTTGAATATTACATACCACATATAGCTTTTTACCTTGAGCATGTGCTTCATCAATACCAATCTTTAGGTTTTCGTGGTTGAACTCGTTATTACGAACGCGAAGACTGTAGCGAGGTTGACCTGCATAAACGGCATCAGCGCCGTAGGCAAATGCGTAACGCATGTTTTTAAGGCTGCCTGCAGGTGAAAGTAATTCTGGTTTAAACATTGCTCTATATTCTCTTATTCTGATTCCAGATCAGTTCGTATCACCTAGTGATACAAAGTTAAGGCGAGATTTTACGTTTTTCGTGACCTAAGTGCCACTTTTCTCCTTGAGTTTTTTCTTTGTTGCAATAATTACATTCGGTAAAATCGCTTTTAAGGCGGGGCGTAAACAATCTAATCGTGATGAAATTACAGATAAATAGTTGCTGCTATTAGATTTACCTCATAATCTACGTCTATTGCATTTTATTTTCTTCATTTCATCGTCAGGACAGACTAATGACAACCAAACCGAAACACCGTCCCACATTAAATGATGTTGCAAAACAGGTGGGAGTAACAAAAATGACGGTGAGTCGTTATTTGCGTGATCCTAGCTCTGTGGCTGAAAGTACACGAGAAAAAATCGCGGTAGTGGTGGAAGAGCTAGGTTATGTCGCCAGTCGCGCGCCTGATATTTTATCGAACCGTAACAGTAAGGCGATTGGGATCTTACTGCCATCGTTATCTAACCAAGTGTTTGCTTCTTTATTACAAGGGATTGAATCGGTAACCAAAAAAGAAGGTTATCAAACCCTGATCACCCACTATGGCTACAGTGCGGAAGAGGAAGAAGAGAAGATTGCTTCGTTATTGTCTTACCATGTTGATGGTTTGATTTTGACTGAAAGTATTCACAGCGAACGCAGTTATAAGATGATCAATGCTGCGGCTATTCCAGTGGTAGAAACGATTGATTTGCCTGAACATCCAATTGATATGGCGGTAGGGTTGGATCACCAACAGGCGGCATTTGATTTAGTCTCTAAGATGATTGAATACGGACGCTGCAATATTGTTTATTTCGCTGCGCGATTAGATCGCCGTACCCAATTGCGTTGTGACGGCTATATTCAAGCGATGGAAGCAAAAGGACTAACGCCACGTATTGTCTCGACAGAAGAGCACTCGAGCTTTACCCAAGGGCGAGAATTAATGCGTCAGGCTCTCTCGCAACACCCAGAGTTAGATGCTGTGTTTTGTACCAATGATGACTTAGCAATTGGCGCTATGATGCATTGCCAAGAGCACAATGTTGCCATTCCAAGTCAGGTAGCCATTGCAGGTTATAACGCCTTAGATATTGGTAAAGCGATTTCACCGACGCTTGCGAGTGTGAATACACCACGTGAAGAAATTGGTGCTGCAGCTGCGACATTATTATTGAAGAAATTAGCAGGAAAGAAAGTGGCTAATCCTATTCAAGATATTGGTTATAGCTTGTACTTAGGCGAGAGCTTAGGAAAGCCTGAAGTAGAAAGTAAGTAATAAAAAAACAGCGCACGAGAGTCACGTGCGCTGCCTACATTTATTCATCAATCTTTATTTATTAATCACTGATTGATTTAGCATTACGCTAATAGCGCTACCGCCTCTTGAGAAAGTTTGGTGATTTCTTCCCACTGACCATTATCAATCAGATCTTTAGGTAGCATCCAAGAACCACCAACGGTGGCAACACATTTCACCGCTTTGTACTGATCAACGTTTGCTGGGCTAATGCCGCCAGTTGGGCAGAACTGTACTTGTGGTAATGGCGCTGCAATAGCGGCGAGAGCTTTAGCACCACCATTCGCTTCTGCAGGGAAGAATTTTAATTGCTGGTAGCCAAGCTCTAATGCTTGCATGATTTCTGATGGTGTACTCACACCTGGAATTAAAGGTGCAGTGCCAGATTTTGCATAGCTAAGTAGCTTAGGTGTCATTCCTGGAGAAATCACAAATTTTGCGCCAGCTTCAACTGCAGCGTCATACTGCTCGCAGGTAAGTACCGTTCCTGCTCCTACCATCGCATCAGGCATCGCTTCCGCAATCGCACGAATTGCATCAAGAGCAACAGGCGTACGAAGGGTAATTTCAAATACCGTGATACCACCATTTTTTAGTGCTTGTGCCATAGGAACAGCGTCTTCTACGCGTTCAATGATCATTACAGGTACAACTGGCGATGCGGCAAACACATCTTGTGGATTAACTTGCCAAGTATTCATGTTTTTCTTCCTATCCAATAACTTAAAAAATAGTGGCGCCAGTATCGGCACTTGAAACTTGCTTGCGTAAATTGGCGAATAAGTTACGACCAAAGGTAAATGCAGGTATATCGTTTTCAATCGGTGCGCGACGAGCTGTAAGATCAGCGTTAACCGTTAGCTCACCTGTGATCGCATTTAATTCCACCATATCGCCATCTTGAATTAAACCAATTGCACCACCACGTAGTGCTTCTGGCGTAATATGGATTGCAGCAGGAATTTTGCCTGATGCACCTGATAAGCGACCATCGGTAACCAATGCGACTTGATATCCTTTCTTTTGGATATTACCTAAAATTGGCATTAATTTGTGAAGTTCAGGCATACCATTTGCTGCAGGTCCGTTATGGGTCACAACAATCATCGCATCTTGATCTAACAAACCTTGTTTATAGGCTTTTTCAACCTCGTTTTGGCAACGGAATACTTTCGCTGGTGCTGTAATATGTTGATGCTGTTTTGCAACCGCAGACACTTTAATCACCGATGTACCAATATTTCCCTTTAATACTTTTAAGCCACCTGTCGGGTTAAAAGTGATCTCAGGTGTACAAATTACATCACTATCTGTTGAGTCTGCACAAGGCGACCATACCAGTTTGCCATCTTGTAAGCTTGGGGTGGTCATTTGATCAGTAAATTCACCAAACGCCGTTTTCACATTGGTATTGAGTAGCCCACGTTGGTGCAATGTTTTCATTAAGGTTGGTACGCCACCTGCTTGTTGGAAAGCATTAATATCAGCAGGCCCATTCGGGTACATGCGCACCAATAAAGGAACCACATCAGATAAATCACTAATGTCATCCCACGTTAAAATAATGCCCGCACTACGAGCAATCGCCACCATATGTAAGCTATGGTTAGTACTGCCACCCGAGGCTAACCATGCCACTAAACCATTTACCAAACTTTCTGCCGTCATTACTTCATAAAGAGGGCGGTATTGGCTTGATTGCTGATTTGCTGCCGCAGCAATACGACAAGCCGCTTCTTCGGTTAATACTTTACGTAGCTCGCTTGTTGGTGGTACAAACGCCGAGCCCGGTAGCATTAAGCCCATGGCTTCTAAAATAAGTTGATTAGTATTCGCTGTGCCATAAAACGTACAAGTCCCCGGTGAGTGGTATGCCTGACATTCCATGGTTAATAGCGCAGCGGAATCGACTTCACCAGCGGCATATTGTTGACGAACACTAACCTTTTCATCATTGCTTATGCCGGTACCCATAGGTCCAACTGGCACGAATGCTGTTGGAAGGTGTGCAAAAGATAATGCACCGATCAATTGTCCCGGGGCGATTTTGTCGCAGATGCTTAACAATAATGTTGCATCAAAAGCGTTATGACTTAAGGTAATTGCCGTTGCTTGAGCGACAATATCACGAGAAAAGAGCGACATTTCCATGCCTGGTTGACCTTGAGTAATACCGTCACACATTGCAGGAACACAACCAGCGACTTGGCTCGTATGACCGTATTCCGCTAGCGATTTTGCAATAATATCTGGGTAATATTTATAAGGCTGGTGGGCACTTAGCATGTCATTGTAGCCACTGACGATAGCAATGTTGGCATGCAGAAAATCTAAAATTGCTGATTTTTCTTGGGCGCAATTAGCGGCAACAACGTGAGCAAGATTACCGCAAGAAAGTTGGCTACGGCCTTTACCCGCTTGTTCCATTTCTTTGGTCATGGCTAACCATTGCGGATAACTTTCAGCACTTCTTGCTTTAATGCGCTCGGTAACGGCTGAAATAATCGGATTCATAGATTTGCCTCACGTAATTGCTGAACAGCATCTTCAATAATTTCGTTAATAGAACCATCGATAGAGACAGTGAACACATCCATCTCATCAACAGGACGCTCAAGAGTTTCAAGTTGGCTAGTTAACATGGTGTCACGCATAAAATGACCTTTACGGGTACGCATTCGGTCAAGGATCAATTCACGATCACCATCTAAAAAGATGAACGATACATTTTGATTACCTTCACGGATCTGATCGCGATATTTCTTCTTTAAAGCTGAGCAAACAATGATCCCAACTTCATTTTTATTCTCGAGGCTATAAGCCGCATCACGAATACGTTCTAACCAAGGTTCACGATCGGTATCGTTCAATGGATTTCCACTGGCCATTTTTTGGATGTTGGCTCTTGGGTGTAAATCATCACCATCGATGAACTTTGCATTTAAGCTGTGGGCGATACCTTCACCAATCGTAGATTTCCCGCAACCACATACCCCCATTACAATTATGCTTTGACCTGCCATTTTTTAACCTCTATCTCACTTTTGAACATCAGTTGTTCTATTTTCTTGTAAGTTACCATGTTACGGGTAACATGTTACCCGTAACATTTAGCGTTGTGAAGATACTCACAATAAAAATATTCACAACGGAATAAAACATTCTTTTTTGCTGGAGAGATCCTGTATGACGTTAGACCCAACCTACTTATTGTTCATCGCAGTATGTTCTATCTTGTTGTTATTATTACTAATAATGAAATTTAAGTTACATGCTTTCCTAGCTTTAACTTTAGTGAGTTTTATTACAGCAGTAGTAACAGGTGTAAATGCTGATCAAGTTGTACCTACCATGATGTCAGGTTTTGGAGGCACATTAGCCTCTGTTGCTCTGCTTGTCGGTCTAGGTACCATGATAGGGCGAATTCTTGAAGTAACAGGGGGCGCTAAAGTACTAGCGGATACCTTAATTGGTAGGTTTGGCCCTGAAAGAGCACCTTTTGCATTAGGTGTTGCGTCGCTGTTGTTTGGTTTTCCAATCTTCTTCGATGCTGGGTTAATGGTTATGATGCCTATTTTGTTTAGTGTTGCTAAACAATTTGGTGGCTCAACAATTAAGTACGCGCTACCTGTTGCTGGTGCTTTTGCTGTAATGCACGCATTCTTGCCGCCACACCCAGGTCCTGTCGCTGCAAGTGAGTTATTAGGTGCAAATATTGGTTTATTGACCATTGTTGGTTTGTTGATTGCACTACCAACTTGGTACCTAGGTGCTTACCTTTACGGTCTATGGGCGGGTGAACGCTTTAAACTGCCATTGCCACAAGCTTTCTTGGCAACGCAAGAAGTAATTGACGAAAACAACTTACCTAAGTTTTCAACAGTTCTTGCTATTTTGTTAATGCCTTTAGTGCTTATCTTTATGGACACGGGTCTACACACGCTAACAGTAATGGGTGTGGTAAATGGTGATGACGCTTGGGTTAATGCCTTACGTATGTTGGGTAAAACTCCTATCGCATTGATGATCACCTTGTTGTTCTGTTTAGCGCTATTTTCTAAGAATTACGGCATGGCAAAACTTGAAAAGCTATGTGGTGATTCACTTGCGCCAATCTGTGCCGTTATTCTTGTAACGGGTGCGGGCGGTATGTTCGGTGGCGTACTACGTGCAAGTGGTATTGGTGACGCGTTAGCTAACTTAATGTCTGATACTGGTATGCCAGTGATTGTGGCGGCATTCTTAGTTTCAACAGCGTTACGTGTCGCGCAAGGTTCAGCAACGGTTGCTCTAACTACAACAGCAGCGCTGATTGCACCTATGGTTGCCGCAACAACAGGTCTAAGTGCTTTAGATTTATGTTTCATCGTAATTGCAATTGCATCGGGCGCAACCGTGTTATCTCACTTCAACGATTCAGGATTCTGGCTAGTAGGTAAACTGCTAGATATGGATGAGAAAACAACCCTAAAAACGTGGACGGTAATGGAAACTCTTCTAGGTACAATTGCCTTCACAATTGCTGCAACATTAAGTATTTTCTTATAAATTAAAATAACGTGTAGAAGCCAATACGGGAGTAGTGATACTCCCGTATTTTTTTATAAGGACTGTATTATGACAACCCAGAGTAAGCCAACAACATGTTGTGACTGGGCAACGACCGATCCACTGCTACAGCATTATCACGATACCGAATGGGGCAAAAAAACGTGTGATGATAACGCCCTTGCTGAATGCTTTATTTTAGAGAGTATGCAAAGTGGCTTGAGTTGGTTAACCGTTCTGCGTAAACGTCCGGCTTATCGAGCAGCTTTTCTTGATTTTGATTTAGCTAAAATTGAAGCAGAATTATTGCCACAGCCACGAGAAGGATTAGTTGAGCATATTTGCCAGCAGTTCGATGTTATCAAGCATAAAGGTAAAATCGCGGCAGCATTGAATAATTTAGAGCTTTTGGTTGCAGTGCGAAAACACACCCCATTAGTCGATTTCTTTTGGCAGTTTGTTGATAACAAAGCCATTATAAATCAATGGCAAACCATTGCTGAAATACCAGCACAAACTGAGCAATCAGCAAATATGAGTAAGGTGCTAAAAAAGCAAGGTTTTAAATTTATAGGTGCGGTGACTTGTTATTCCTTTATGCAAGCAGTAGGTATGGTGAACGATCATCTAACAACCTGTCACGGTTATTCAAAAAATAGCTAGTTATTGATATTGTTAAACTTTTATTTAGGCACATTTGCAAAGTTAGTTTGAGTGATAAAGCAATGTAACGCTTTAGATAAGCGTACTATGCTTAACGACATCTCTCTTATAAATAACAACAAAGGTCTCTTCATGGAAAGTGGGGATAGCAATATCATCTTTCATGTCATTTCTGTGTTTTTTAACATGTCATGGCAAATCTTTTGGCCATTAGCCTTTGGCTTAATACTCTCTTCTTTTATTCGTAACTTATTACCCGTTGATACCGTGGTGCAACACTTGGGTAAAACCGATGTGAAAAGCCTTAGCTTTACCACGCTATTAGGCATGATGTCATCATCGTGTTCTTATGCTGCGGCGTCACTGTCTCACACCCTATTAGCCAAAAAGGCAACAGTCGCTAACGCAATGGCATTTTTAGTATCAAGCACTAATTTGATAGTGGAAATGTTTATTGTGCTGGTAGCACTCATGGGCTGGACATTTTTATGGGGTGAAGTTATTGGTGGCTTGATCTTAATTGCAACTGTTGGCTTTTTGTTTAGCCGTTTTTATCCCAAAGATGTTGAACAAGAATTACGTCAGCACATAGCCAATGCTGCGCCGCAACAAAAAGCCAGTTGTGGCATGGATATGTCTGAAATGAAGCATGAGAGCAGTGATTGCGGTATGGACATGTCTAACATGAAACATGAGAGCAGTGATTGCGGTATGGACATATCTAACATGAAGCATGAGGGAAGTGATTGCGGCATGGACATGTCTAACATGAAACATGAGAGCAGTGATTGCGGCATGGACATGTCTAACATGAAGCATGAGAGCAGTGATTGCGGCATGGACATGTCTAACATGAAACATGAGAGCAGTGATTGCGGCATGGACATGTCTAACATGAAGCATGAGAGTAGTGATTGCGGCATGGATATGTCGAACATGGCTATGCCAGCAAAAAATGACACTGGCACAATGGCAAAAATCACTAAATCTGCCAGCTTCTTCCAAATGGATTTGGCAATGATAGGCAAAGAGATCTTAATTGGTGTTGTTGTATCATCAATCTTAATTGCTTTAGTGCCACAAGAAGGTTGGCGCGCCTTATTTATCAGTAATGATGCCGGATTACCTGCTTGGTTACACTCGTTCCTTGATGTCATTATCGGTGTTTTTGTTGCTATGATTGCCTATGTATGTTCAGTGGGTAACTTAATTTTAGCGGCAGCACTGTGGCATGGTGGTATTTCATTTGGTGGGGTGATTGGCTTTATTCTTTCCGACGTATTAACCATTCCAATGATGCGTGTGTACCAAAAATATTATGGTAAACGTCCAACAAAATGGATGGTGGGTTTACTGTTTATTGCGATTATATTTACAGGTATGTGCGTTGATGCCATTTTCAACGGTTTTGGTTGGGTCACAACCGATCAAACCTTACGTACTTTAAACCAATCCGGTTTTGGTATGAACATGACCACAGTGATGAACTTGATCTTCATTCCACTTTCTATTTGGTATTACCGTTTAGGTAAAAAAGCCAATGCAGGCATGGGAATGAGCATGTAATCAATCCGCGAGTCAATAACAAAGCCGTGGTGCTTAGGTTGTAAAAACAACAGAGCACCACGGCTTTTATTTCGCATATTCGATGTCGATTAAATAAAAGGATTAGCCTTTATTTTCTAAACCGCCAACCACTTCAAATAGGTTTGGTAAGAATGCTGAGAACTCACCGCCCATCAGTGATAAATCCGCATCAATACGTTGCGCCATATCTTCACGGTCGATATCTTCGTTTTGATCTTTGATTTCATCAGAGAACTTCAAACGCTTCACGGTTAAATCATCAGCAAGGACAAAGTCGACACGGTCTTGCCAGTTTAAAGCCAGTTTCGTTACCACCTTGTTTGCTTCAATGTGTGCAAGAATTTCGTCGCAGTTTAAATCCTGTTGTTTACAACGGATCACACCGCCATCTTCTTCAATCGCTTTAAACTCTGCTTCTTCACCGATAGTGAAACCATGAGGCGCTTGATTGCTACGTACCCATTCTGTCATCGTTAGGGCTAACGGTTTTTCAGGAACGACAGGTACAACAGGTAGGCTACCGATAGATTTACGTAGTAGCGCTAGCATATCTTCTGCTTTTTTAAAGCTGCCTGCATCAACCACAATATAGCCAAGCTTTGGCATGATAAGGGCAAAAGTTTGCGATTGACGACTGAAAGCGCGAGGCAGTAAATCCATCACGATTTCATCTTTAAGCGTATCTTTCTCAGTCTTTTTCAGCTTACGACCAAGATCTTTTTCCTGTATCTCAATTTTGTTATTCAGTGATTCTTTGATCACAGAAGCTGGCAGCATTTTTTCTTCTTTACGCGCACAAATTAAAATATTGTCGCCAGAAACATGGGTGAACATATCACCATGTTTGCCTAATGCGTGTGCCCAGCCAAATTTTTGGATATCTTGGCTGCCACAAGGCGTGAAGCGGAACTCTTCCAGCTGTTTTTCCAGTTGGTCTGCATTTAAATCAATTTCACGCGTAAAGCGGTAGGTTAGTAAATTCTTAAACCACATCATGGCAGTCACACTTCCTAGGGTTAAACAGTTGGGCCGCACATATTAACCTAACCACTAAAAATTACTAAGAGGCGTTTGTGATTGAAGCTTAAGATTGTGTAATAACTTACTGAACTGTGAGTGAAATTAAATTTATGCTCTCACAATAAAGCCGTTATATTTTAGGTTTGAAAATCGCTTTCATACGTTTAGCAACCATTAACCGAGAAACCGTAAACATGTTACTGATGGTTCTTTGGTGTAAACGGAAAATTGTATCGTAGATGCGGCGAATAAGTAGCCCATGTAATACAAATTGGCTTTCCATTTTAGAGCCGGGAGCAAAAGAGCCAACCGCAAAGTAATGCCCAACCGCAACCACCATTCCGCCATCTTTAAAGATAAAGTCAGTGAGTGGTTTCCCATGTAAAAAACCACCCAAACTTTTGGCTAAATGTTCTGCTGCTCGATTCGCCGCCTGTGCTTTTGGTGGAACAAAACTGCCATCGGGTTGCGGAATAGCCGCGCAATCACCGAGCGCGAAAATACAGTCATCAACCGTTGTGGTTAAATCCATATTGACTTCAATTTGATTGATACGGTTATAAGCCAATCCGCCAATACCATTTAGCCAATCAGGGGCCTTAATCCCAGCCGCCCAAAATTGAACATCAGCATCAAGCGTACGATCATCGCTTGTGATCATACTTTTCTCAGTCACTTCGCTAATGCGAGTTTGAAGTAAAACATTAATGTTATTTTTCTCAAGCTCTTGTTGCACCTTACGCGACATTTTTTCAGGACTATTTGGTAATACGCGATCTGCCGCTTCTATTAAATTAATCGTTAACGGTGTGCCGTTATAACGTTGTAGCTTTCTACTCACACGTTCAAGCTCTGCTGCCAGTTCAACCCCTGTTGCACCAGCGCCGACAATATTAACTGTACGGGGCTCTCCTGCACGTAAAATGTAGCTCATTCGGTGCCATGCTTGGCGTGCTTGGTTGGCTGAGTCTAAAAAGATGCAATGGTCTTTAGCGCCAGGGGTATTAAAGTCATTGCTTACCGCGCCAATAGCGATAATTAAATAATCGTAATCCAGCTCATAGTTAATGTTATCGGCAGCACTACAGACAGAAATCGTTTTTTCTTCGCGATGGATATCTGTCATTGAGGCTTGATAATGCTGATAGCCATGTCGCGCGCCATGAGTGAAATAACAAACCGTATCAAGATCGCTATCAAATGTCCCCGCTGCGATTTCATGCAAACGCGGTTTCCAGAAGTGATGCGTTTCTGGTTCAACTAAGATGACATCATCATCTTTTCTTATTGTTTTCTTTAATAGGGTTGATAGTTCAATGCCAGCGGCACCTCCACCGACAATAATAATTCGTGACATAGTCAGTCCTCATATAATGATTATGAGTTCGTTCATAATGGGATAATTATCACTGTCGCCGCATCGACAAAATAAAAAAGACCGTTAAGATCGAGAGTTAGAAAGGCGAAATGATAGGGTTAAAAATTACTATAGAGTCTAGATGGGATTTTCTGATTGCGTGGACATTTGTTATTAAAGAATTCTGCCATTATCGGATGCGTTAATGAAATAAAGTAAGGAGGGGGGGGGGATTTACAAACAGAAAAAAGCCTTGAGCAAAACTCAAGGCTTTAGAGGATTCATTTGGCAATGAAATTATTTAGCAGGCGCGAAATCTTCTGCAGCTTGGCGGTGCGCGGTGTAGATAGCTTCACCGTCACTTTCTGCATCGAAGATAACAGTAACATCAGGTGAGAACAGGATAACGTCGCCCACTTCAGCAACGTATTTATTGCCGTCTGTATCACGCATGACGATCTTACCTTTAGTAACCACTTTGTACTCTACTGAATCGTAAAAGTATTCAAACTCTACGCCTGGAGACATAGTGAAATGACCAATCGTCAATGGCGCGCTGTTATTGGTAACAGCAACTTCAGCCATATCACTTTTTAAGCCTTCAACTTCTAACAGTTTGCTTAAATCATTTAGCTTAAAAGTACCTGATTTAATCAGAGTGATGCCTGGCTTTTCGGTTAATGTTGTCATTGGATTGACCTTAATTTTTATAATAAGGCTGAAATAGCGGATTCAGCCTTTTGTAGGGCGTAACAAAAAGTACAATAATTACCTTTTAAGTTAGTAATTAATGGTAAATAGAAAGAACAATAGTTAAACAGTAATAATAAAAGAAAGAGTAGTGTTCTTTTATGGGTAATACTTACTTATCTGCTGCTGAAAGTAGTTTTTCAGAAAAGTTTAATGCAGCTTTGTGCTGTGAAAATACTAAGCCAGAGTGAGAGCGTTCAGCTGTGCCTTGTTTTTGGTAGTGACCAATATTAACTGCATTAGTTTTTGATTGCTTAACGTTAATGTTGCCAGTGAAGTTACCGTCTTTTGCTGCAGCAGTAAAAGATGTTGCGATAATAGCGGCTGCGATTGTTGCTTTAATAACTGTTTTCATGAGTAATAAAACCTTTTGTTTTGAATTTTTGTGAACGTCTTGTGCGTTTCGATGTGGCTATATTAATTCTTTCAAAAAACAAAACAATTGCAGTGTTTGGTAATTAATTATTACCCATATGTAATAATTCGTATTGGTGGTATGAATTAGGCTCGGAATGGGGTATAGGTGGTTGAATTTATGGGAAATGAAGCGAGATTCAATTTTTGAGTGATGCAAAACAGAGCTGATATAAAAGAGGAATTATGCTAGTGGTTCACATTCTTTACTTAATAGTAACGTGGGCAACTAGAAGTAAATAGGTCGTTTTTGAGAGTAAAAGGATGGTTTGTAATGTGAATTAGGATTATGTAATACATGAAAGACTCCATATGTTAAGTGCATCCAATTTTAATTTAATAGTTTAAACATACCCGTCCTTAAGTGTTATCTAATAAATCAAGATCAATTGTGGCATTGTTCGCTCATGATTATTTAGTATCAAGAGCTTTATTACTTTAGGGATGGAGTAAAAATGAATAAGATTTCGAGAAGAAGGTTATTAAAAGGTGTTGGAATCGGAGGATTAGTTGGTGTAACCGGAGCTTGGGCTCTTACTAAAAAGCAAACACCAGAAAAAGCGTTAGAAGATTTACTGGAAAATGCAATAACTGATCTACCAGCAGCCAGCATCAGTGCTGCTCTAATTAAAAATGGTGAGTTAGTCTGGGAAAAGAGTTCTGGTTATCAAAATCTAGAAAGTAAAAAACCGGCAACGTTTGAAAGCATATGGCCGACTTTAGGCTCTGTCAGTAAGTTGGTCACTTGGACTGCCGTGATGCAATTAGTGGAAAAAGGTAAAATAAAGCTAGATGGTGATGTTAGCGATTATTTGGGATTCACCATGCGAAATCCCCACTTTCCTGAGACCCCGATCACGCCATATCAATTGTTAACTCACACATCATCCTTGTCTTCGCGAAGAATGACATCAGACCCGGACAGCATGGCAGATTTTTTCTGTAAAGATTACCCTGATGATCTGAATGCATGGATTACATCTAATATTTCTCCGGATGGTGCTCATTACAGTTCAGATTTGGTTTTTGACCTTTACCAGCCTGGTGATTTCACGCAAGTTACACCAGATCCTATTGGTGTGATCTCAGGTTATTCAAATTTGAATGCTTTAGTTGCTGCTTATCTAATTGAAAAAGTAACTAATTTATCCTTTGAAGAATATACATATAAATATATATTTTCTCCCTTAGGAATCAAAGATATCGGTTGGCAGAAAGCCGATTTAGATCAACAAAAACTCATTACTCCTTACGAAGCGAAAAACAGTCCTCGAGCTCCAATTATGGGCGTATATACCAAAAGCATGAAAGATCGCGGTTACTTAAGTCAAAGGGTCATCCCTTCTGATGGCAATAAAAACTATTATCCTATTGATGATTGTAGTTATTTTTCACCTTTCAATGCAGCCGGATTACTAGGATCTTCCACTTTGGCATTAACCACTTTTATGCAATCCTTCCTTTCACAGAATAAAGCTAAAACGGCATTACTCAAAAGAGAAACCATCGATAGTATTTTTCATGTTCAGCGTAATGATCCTACAACAGGTAGCAATCTTGGACTTGGATGGTTCCAATTTAAAACGGCACGATACGGTACATTTTGGGGACATGATGGTGGTGGGCCTGGCATTCTGTCACGCGTTATGATCGATCCAGATACTGGAAATGGTGTTGTACTACTCATTAATAACTATTTTGTGGATTTCAGGGAAAGAGCCTTACTGCTTAATAAATTATGTGAAGTATTAAAAACAGCCTAACGCAGGATGAATAATCATCTTTTGACGATTTTTTGTACGTATAAATAGAGCCACTGTTAAATATACATTTAAAAGATCGCTTCATAGCGGCCTTTTTCATTTTAACTCACCTAGAAACATACCTTATTTCCCCAAACTAACTCCTTGACTTATTTATCAAAAATTAAATTCCGTGATAGCGGTGTAAGGCAGTGAAATAGCAGATGTGGTTTGGCAGATCTCACGGTACAATCAGCAGATTATTTCTGGCTAGGTTGCGCATTATATTATGAAAATCATCCATACCTCTGACTGGCACTTAGGGCATCAACTCCACGGTTATAACCGCGACTATGAACATCAAGCGTTCTTAGATTGGTTAGCCGATGAACTTGAAGCTCAGCAAGCGGATGTCTTAAGTCATTACTTACCGCATCAATGGCGATAATTAAATAATTGTATTCCAGTTCATAGTTAATGTTATCGGCAGCACTACAGACAGAAATCGTTTTTTCTTCGCGATGGATATCTGTCATTGAGGCTTGATAATGCTGTTAACTATGTTGCGTGGGCTGTTGAAACGAGAAACGGTGATTTTTGCTTGGAGAAGGACGGTTTTAACTCATTTTCTATGTGAAAGTTTATTTGAATAAAAAGGTAAACTTCTTGCGTTTAGAGAAGAGTCTGAAGAACTAAAGCAGGACCTGATTGAAAATACGAAGGCGAC
This sequence comes from Photobacterium sp. GB-72, assembly GCF_003026095.1. Taxonomy (NCBI): domain Bacteria; kingdom Pseudomonadati; phylum Pseudomonadota; class Gammaproteobacteria; order Vibrionales; family Vibrionaceae; genus Photobacterium; species Photobacterium sp. GB-72. The sequence continues at coordinate 43,535 of NZ_PYNV01000014.1, forward strand.
AGAAACAATAAAGCACACATTACAAAGAAAAGTTGACTTTAGAGCTCAAGATATAAAGAGCCCTTTTCATCATAGGCAGAAATAGAATCAACTACTACTGGTTTCCTTAATGTACAAACTATACTAACGGTAACGTTCAGTATAACAATGGCCGCCGAAGCGACCTTTTAGAGTCATTAAAATGTGCCAAAGTTAGTAATATTTAATAAATTTTTATTCAACATACCTAAAGTTGATCAATACCATTATCACAGCGTATTTTTTTATTTTTAATTGTATCTAATAACAGTTCATGGTTTACGCCTAAATTATCTTGGGAGTTACCTTCATGCCAAAGATGGTAGCCAATACACCCACAACGAATATGCTGTATTTTTATTCCGTTATTAACTAGGCGTTGCGCAAAATCACTATCTTCTCTTCCCCATCCAATAAAATCGTTATCAAAACCATTGATAGCTATATAGTCTTGTTTCCAAAAAGCAAAATTACAGCTTCTTATATTTTTAATATCATTTCTTATAGATATAAGGGCCTTAGTTAAGAACGATGAGTTGATAGCATTTTTTCTATACCTTAACCCTTTAATCCCCCAAGAGAATAAGTTTGGAAATTCATATCCATTCATAACACGAAGACTTAATTCTTTTCTCATCTTAACTCTAGGGCCTTGAGTTAAAGTACCTTTTTTAGCGTTATTAATATGTGATTGAATAAAGTTTTGAGTTAAGAACATATCTCCATCGATCATTACAATAAAATCGCCGGAGGCCGCTTTTACGGCTAAATTCCTGGCTCTAGAAGCTCGAAAACCTTCATCTTCTTGATAAGCATGAATTAATGGAACAGGAAAAGTATCTTTTAAACTGCTCAACATTTCGGCTGTACCGTCTGATGAACCATCATCAGCAATAACTACCTCATCTGGTAAAATATTTTGCATGCAGACGCTATTAAGAACAGCCTTTAAATATAATTTAGAGTTATAAGTTGTTATTACTAAAGATGTTTTCATTAAGGTGTCCGAATTGTTGAATAATATATAAAGTATTTAGATGTATTTATCTAAATCAAGGCGTTACAAGCAGAGCTCTAGAAAGTGCTCGTAGTAATAAAAGCACGATAAACATTAAAGAAATAAATTATAATTAGTTTCAACTAAAACAACACTAAAAGTTTTTTAATTTTTTTTAATTTTTTTTAATTTTTAACACTTTAAACTACATCATTCTCCAAAACTAACTCACTGACTTATTTATCAAAAATAAAATTCCGTGATAGCTGTGTAAGGCAGTGAAATAGCAGATGTGGTTTGGCAGATCTCACGGTACAATCAGCAGATTATTTCTGGCTAGGTTGCGCATTATATTATGAAAATCATCCATACCTCTGATTGGCACTTAGGGCATCAACTCCACGGTTATAACCGCGACTATGAACATCAAGCGTTCTTAGATTGGTTAGCCGATGAACTTGAAGCTCAGCAAGCGGATGCCTTATTAGTTGCTGGTGATATTTTCGATACTGCCAATCCGCCAGCCAGCGCATGGCGCATGTTGTATCGCTTTTTGGCAAAAGTGTCGAAAACCCTACCGAATTTAGATGTAGTGATGATTGGCGGTAACCATGATTCACCAAGCAAGCTTGATGCGCCTCATGAACTATTAAAAGCCTTTGATTTGCATATGGTTGGCGGTATCCATCGCTTAGAAGATGGCACCTTAGATGTTAAGCGTATGCTGGTGCCTATCACTAATAAAGATAAACAAACTGCCGCGTATGTATTAGCTGTGCCGTTTTTGCGCAGCGCAGATTTACGTACCGATAACCTTGATGAAAACGAAGACCGCTTAATTAAAGGGGTAGAAGTGCTATATAGCGATATGACCCAAGCCGCCCGTGAATTGCTTGCGCCAGAACAAGCGATGATCGGCATGGGACACGCGTATATGGCATCAGGGCAATTATCTGAAATGTCAGAACGTCGTGTACTTGGCGGTAATCAACATGCGCTACCAGCCTCAATTTTTGCTGATGACATGGGTTATGTCGCGCTTGGACATTTGCATTTAGCCCAAAAAGTGGCGAAGAAAGAGCATGTGCGTTATAGCGGATCGCCGATTCCACTATCGATGTCAGAGCGTAATTATAACCACCAAATTTTAGCAGTAGAGTTTGATGGTAGTGACGTTAAAGCGATTGAAGAGATCAGTATTCCTCGCTGTGTCGATATGCTTAAAGTGCCAACAAAACCCGCGCCGTTAGATGAAGTGTTAGCCGCATTAAAAGCCTTACCTGACGATGAATTGCCACGTGAGCAACAACCCTTTTTAGAAGTGCATGTGTTGCTTGATAAACCACAAGCCCTCTTGCGTGAAAAAGTGCTGCAAGCATTAGAAGGCAAATCTGTTCGCCTTGCCAAAATTACGCCTCATTACAGCCAACGCGAGCAACAAGATAGCTTGCAACACCGTCGATTATCAGAGGTGTCGCCACAACAAGTGTTCGCATTAAGTTGGAATAAGAAATTCGATGGTGAGCCAACCGAAGCAATGGCTGAAGCGTTTGAAACCCTATTAACCCAAGTTGAAGAACAAGAATAAGAGAGATAATAACAATGAAAATCCTTGCGCTTCGTGGTGAAAATTTAGCGAGTTTACAAACCAAATTTGAGATTGATTTTGCGGGTGGCAGATTAGGCGATGCTGGCTTGTTTGCGATCACAGGTAAAACAGGGGCAGGTAAATCAACCTTGCTCGATGCGATTTGTTTGGCGTTGTTTGATCGTATTCCGCGTTTGCAATCAAACAAAAAGAACGATGCTGAAATCGGTCGTGATGATGAAGATAACCGCATCAAAGCCAATGATGTGCGTAGTATTTTATCGCGCGGTAAAGGTGAAGGTTTTGCCGAAGTCGATTTTATTGCCAATGATGGTTCACATTGGCGTTCGCATTGGCATGTTCGTCGTGCGCGTGGTCGTGCAGAAGGCAAAATTCAAGCCGCTGAACAATGGTTAGAAAACATTGAAACAGGGCAGCGTTTCGCGGGTAAAAAACAAGAACTACAAGCAGAAATTGAAAAGCTGATTGGCTTGAACTTCGATCAGTTTCGTCGTGCTGTGATGTTGCCACAAGGCGAATTCGCGGCATTTCTAAAAGCAGGGGCTGATGAACGTGCAGCACTGTTAGAGCGTATGACGGGCGGTGAAATTTACGGTCGATTATCCATTGCGGCTCATGAACGTGCCAAAGATGAAAAGCTCAAACTGACGCAACTTCAAGGTAAGTTAGGTGATATCGCACTGTTAACTGACGAAGAGCGCGAAGCATTAAATACTCAATTGGTCAGTGCTCGTGAACAAGTAAATAGCCAGCAACAAAAGTTAGAGCAACTAAAACAGCATCAAGATGTGTTGGTGAATGCTGAAAAACTGACGCAGCGTATTGGTGAAAGTGAGCAGCAGTTAGTACAAGCTAAGCAAGACCAACAATTAGCCGCGCCGCGTTATTTGCAATTGACTAAATATGAGCAAGCACTGCCTGCTCGCGGTGATTTCACGCTATTAACCCAAGCGCAGCAACAAGTGCTCAAGTGGCAGCAATCATTGCAATCAGCGACCGCTGAATTAACGGCTAAGCAGCAGCAACAAGGGCAATTACAAACGAGTGTTGAGCAAAGCCAGCAGCAATTAGCGCAAAAACAACAGCTGTTAACCGATCTTGAGCCAAAACTAAAACAAGCGGCAAGTATTGAGCAAAAGCGTGATGCTTTACAGCAGCAAAGCGCAGAGTTACAGCAGCAATTAGCTGGCTTAAATAAAGACCTCACGATCCAGCGTGAGCAACTTGCGAGTAAGCAACAACAGCAACACGCCGCCCAGTTACAACAGCAACAAGTGACCGCTGCATTGGCTCAAACGCAAGGGGTAAAAGCCTTGGCTGAGCAGCAAAATGCGATTAAAGATAACATCAGCCAGTATCAACAAGCGCAAAGCCAAATTGCACAGCTGCAAACTGACATAAAACAGCGTGAAACAACATTAACGAGCGTGGCGCAGCAGCAGATCCAATTGGATAAACAGCTTTCTGCATTGGATCAGCAAAAGCTGCAATTAACGCAGCAAACTGCTGAGCACGATCTAACGGCATTAGAGCAATTACAAGATCAAGAACGCCAGCATTACGCTGCATATCAGCAATTAAGTAGTAAGCTAAAAGAGAGTTTATTCGGCCTAGATAAATGGCATGGTTTGCTTCAACAGCGTGATAAATCTCAGCTTCAGCAGCAAGGTTTAGTGACGAATATTGCTAGCTGTGAGCAACGTTTGGCGGCATTAGCGCCTGAGTTATTACAATTAGATGCTCAGCATAAAGAAGTAGAGCTTCAGCTAAACCAAAGCCGTGCTGTCATGAGCTTAAATGACTATCGCGAGCAGCTTGTTGAAGGTGAAGCTTGCCCACTGTGTGGCTCTGAAAATCATCCTTATCAGCAGCATAATCCGCAAGTTGAAAGCATTATTAGCCAACAACAACAGCGATTACAGCAATTAGCCCAGCAATTACAAGATGCTAATGCCGAGCAGCGCCAGCTAACTCAATCTGTCTTGCAAGAGAAGCAACGTCACACTGATATTGAGCAAGAAATTGCAGGTTTTAATAATACGATTCAGACGTTAGTTAACCAGCAGCAATGCCATTGGACCGATCTTATGGCAACGGATCTAAATGCCATTACTTTGACTGAAATTACCTTATCGACTGATAGCGATGTAGCTCAGCTTTCTCATTATCAAGCACATTGGTCACAAGCAGTCGATGATGCTAAATCGCAAATGCAGCAGATTAAAGTGCAGGGTGAACAGCGCAAAGTGCTGATTGAAGAGGTAAAGCAACAACAGCTTCAATTACAGCAATTAACTAAGCAAGAAGCTGATCTGAAAGAGCAAGGCTATCTGCTAACTCAGCAGCAAACTCAAGCGCAAGAACAATGTAATGCGTTTACGGCACAAGCTAATAATCTGCAAAACGTGATAGCTGAAAGACAGCAGGCGTTAATGACAATCTATGGTAATGACGCATGGATAAACGCATTAGCTCAGCAAGGTAAAGCGGGCTTTATTGCCGATTTAGAGCGCCAAGTTCAACAATATCAAACCAATATTGAGCAACAGCAATTGCTTGAAAAACAGCTGACAGAGCTTGCACCAGTGCTCGCAACATTAACCAATAGCGTTCAACATGGTGAGCAACAAGCCCATGAGTTAACTGCAAAAGTAGCCCGTCTTGCGAAAGAGCAACAGGTTTGTTGGCAACAACGTATTGAGCTTATTGGCGATCAGCCACTCGATACGATTGAACGCTTAGCCAAAGCCGATGTTGATGCACAGCAGCAACAATGCCAACAGCGACAAACACAATTAAACCAATTGGCAGAAGTGATTGCCGCAGAGTTAACCAAACAGCAGAACGCGACCCAACAATTAGCAGAATCTGAAACGGCGCAACAGAATCTACAACAAGTGTGGCAAGCATGGTTGGAAAAGCTCGCGTTAACGGAGGCTGAATTAACGGCGTTATTAAGTCACGATGAGGCATGGTTACAGCAAGAGCGCAGTGAGCTAAAACAGCTAGAGCAAGCGGTGTCGCAAGGCGAAACCATTGTTAAAGAAAGACAGCAAGCACAGGTGGATTATCAGCCGACGGTTGAATTAGCCAAGCAGTGGTTTAGTGAACATGACATTAGTGATGACGCCTCAACTCAGCAGCAATTGTTTAGCCAATGGCAGACGGAAAAATCGCAACTTGATGATCAAGTCTTCCAATTACGCCAACGTTTAGATTTAGGCGAACAAGCTGATAAACAAGCTGGTGATCTTCGCTCAGCATTAGCGACCCAGCAAACGCAAACCGAGCTATGGATGGAAATGAGTGATTTAATCGGCTCGGCTACGGGGAATAAATTCCGTACCTTGGCTCAAGGATTAACGCTGCAACAGCTAGTGATTAATGCCAACCATCACTTGCAAGATCTTGCGCCACGTTATGCGTTACAACCAGTACCGGGCAGCCCATTGGCGTTGCAGGTTATCGATCATGATATGGGTGATGAAGTACGTAGTGTGGAATCGCTTTCGGGGGGCGAGAGTTTCTTAGTGTCGTTGTCTTTGGCTTTAGCCTTAGCCTCACTGGCGGCAGATACGCGTCAACTCGGCTCTCTGTTTATTGATGAAGGATTTGGCACCCTAGATCCTGATAGTTTAGAAATGGCATTAGCCTGCCTTGATGCACTTCAAGCGGATGGTCGACAAATTGGTGTTATCTCTCATGTAGGTACTTTAGTTGAACGTATCGGGGTGCAAGTGGCGGTTGAAGCACAAGGGGGGGGGCGTAGTCATATTGCCATAAAAGGTTAATATAAATACGCATTAACCCATTGTAATTATTTAATATTTATCTCATTATTTTATAAATTATGAGAGTGTTTAAATGACACATATTCAACTTAGTTTATACTTTTATTACAACAAGTCACAAAAGTGTAATATTAAGAACACATAATGGCGCATGTCAGATGAAGCAAACGACTAGGTATATTTGATTATGGTAAGACGGATTCTTGTGGTAGAAGATGAAGCTCCAATTCGTGAAATGCTATGTTTCGTGTTGGAGCAAAAGGGCTATCAAGCGATCGAAGCTGAGGACTATGACACAGCACTAGAAAAAATGTGCGAACCTTATCCTGAGCTTATTCTCATGGACTGGATGTTACCCGGTGGTTCAGGTATTAACCTGATCAAACACCTTAAGCGCGATGAACTTACACGCCAAATCCCTGTTGTAATGTTAACAGCACGTGGTGAGGAAGAAGATAAAGTTCGTGGTCTTGAAGTAGGTGCGGATGATTACATCACTAAACCATTCTCTCCCAAAGAGTTAATGGCACGCTTAAAAGCGGTTATGCGTCGTGTGTCACCAACAGCATTAGATGATGTCATTGATGTGCAAGGGCTGAAATTAGATCCTGTATCGCATCGTGTGACATCGGATGATGAACCATTAGATATGGGCCCAACAGAGTTTAAAATGTTGCACTTCTTTATGACGCACCAAGAGCGCGTTTATAGTCGTGAACAGTTACTCAATAATGTTTGGGGCACTAACGTTTATGTTGAAGATCGTACTGTTGATGTTCACATTCGTCGTTTACGAAAAGCGTTAGAATCAGGTGGGCACGATAAGATGGTGCAAACGGTACGTGGAGCGGGCTATCGCTTCTCAACTCGCCCATAGTAATGATCCACAACCCACACTCGGGTTGGCTATATAAAGAAAAATACGAGCCTTCACCCATTATCGCAGTTCGATAAGGTTGGAGGTTGTGTTGTTTGTACGAGTAAAGAAATTTAATGTAACGGATCCATACCATAACTCCGTTACAAGGAGTAAAGCATGGTCGAAAGATTGTCATGGAAAAAATTGGTATGGGAGTTAATTCTGTTTTATCTACCGTGGATCATCCTTGGTCTGATTTTCGGTTATTTACCATGGTTTTTACTCGTCGCAACGTGGATTCAACTGATTTGGCATTTCCACAATCAATTGAAAATGTCTGATTGGTTATGGAAAGATCGTAGCCTTACTCCTCCTTCTGGTTCTGGTAGTTGGGAGCCGCTATTTAATGGCATGTATCGTTTACAACAACGTAATCGTCGCCGCCGTAAAGAATTAACCACCCTAATTCGTCGTTTCCGTAATGGTGCTGAATCGTTACCCGATGCAGTTGTTGTATTCCGCAGTGAAGGCAATATCGTTTGGTGCAATAAATTAGCGCAGCAATTATTGGGCTTACGTTGGCCTGATGATGCGGGTCAACCTATTAGTAACTTATTAAGAAGCCCTGATTTTGTTCGTTTTCTGGCAAGACAGTCTTTTGATACGCCATTAGAAATCACTTCACCAATGAACTATGACCGCACCTTAGAGCTGCGGATCATGCGTTATACCGAAGGTGAGTATTTGATGGCGGTACGTGATGTATCTCAGCTTAAGCAGCTTGAAGGTATGCGTCGTAATTTCTTTGCTAACGTTTCTCACGAATTGCGCACGCCAATGACGGTGCTGCAAGGTTATCTTGAAATGTCGTCAGATCCTGACATGCTATCGGGACCAATGTGGGATCGTGCACATGGGGTGATGACGGAGCAATTAGCGCGAATGAATGCGCTAGTTGAACAGTTATTAACCTTGTCAAAAATTGAAGCCGCTCCAACCATTGAGTTAGAGGAAGTGGTCGATGTACCTGCGATGTTAGATATTTTAGAAAAAGAAGCGATCTCACTCAGTGGGGATAAAAATCAGCATTTTAATTTTGAGATTGATCAGAGCTTAAGTGTCTTAGGAGATGATGATCAGCTACGTAGTGCGATTTCTAATTTGGTTTATAACGCGGTTAAACATACTCCAAGTGATGCTGATATTACGGTTCGTTGGTATCGCTCGCCTAACGGCGCAAGATTAGAAGTAACAGATAGTGGTGAGGGCATTGAAGCTCAGCATATTCATCGCTTAACAGAGCGTTTCTATCGTGTGGATAAAGCCCGTTCTCGTGAAACTGGCGGTAGTGGTTTGGGACTGGCGATTGTTAAACATGCTTTGAGCCATCATGACTCCCATTTAGAAATTGAAAGTGAGCTTGAAAAGGGCAGTACCTTTGCATTTACACTGCCGTCTCGATTAATTGCAGATAACACTCAAACGGCTGAATTAGCCGATGATATTTAGAAGTGATTAAAGAGATGAAATGTATAAGTAAGCGATTGAAATCTTTTACTGGGGTATTGTTGTTATTACTGGCTGGCAGCGCTCAGGCTGAAACTGAAACATCCAGTATAGAAACATCAAGCGTTAAAGCTGTAGAGCCAAGCTTATTGCCTTATCAGAAAGTGAGCGGCATTTCCGGTAACTTGTCGTCAGTTGGTTCAGATACCTTGGCGAACTTAATGACTTATTGGGCGGAAGAATTTAAACGTCGCTATCCAAACATCAATATTCAAATTCAAACGGCAGGGTCATCAACAGCGCCAACCGCATTAATTGAAGCGACAGCGCAACTTGGCCCGATGAGCCGAGCAATGAAAAACAAAGAAATTGAAGCATTTGAGCAAGAGTATGGTTATAAACCGACTGCGATTAAAGTTGCCGTTGATGCGCTTGCGGTGTTTGTGCATGAAGATAATCCATTAAAGGGGATTAACTTTGAGCAGTTAGATGCGATTTATTCACAAACCTTACGTTGTGGTGCATTAAAACCTATTACCAAATGGGGACAGCTAGGCTTGCCGGGTAGCTGGAAAGATCGTGGTATTCAGATCTATGGACGAAATTCAGTTTCAGGGACCTATGGCTATTTTAAAAAACATGCGCTATGTCGAGGGGATTTTCGTAACAATGTTAATGAGCAACCGGGATCGGCATCGGTTGTACAATCGGTATCAACTTCATTAAATGCGATTGGTTATTCCGGGATAGGCTATAAAACGACAGGGATTAAAGCGATACCTGTGGCGCGTGAAGGAGATGATTATGTTGAAGCGACGATTGAGAATTCAGTCAGTGGTCATTACCCATTATCCCGCTTTTTATATATTTATGTTAATAAACACCCGAACAAGCCGTTAGCACCGATGGAAGGGGAGTTTTTGCGCTTTATTCTATCGAGTGACGGCCAGAAAATTGTTCAAAAAGACGGTTATATTCCGTTACCCGTAAAGGTTGTTGAACAAAATATGGCTGCGCTTGGGCTGTAACTGTAGATGATGTTTACTGCCTAATAAGCTAAGTAGAAATGGTTAATTGACAACGCCAGCATTTCGCTGGCGTTGTTGTTTTAGCTGTTAGGTATAACTATGAGTCACTCAATTCATTAACTTCTAGCATCCATCCCGCTTTATGCCAATATTCTTGTTCCGTTCGCATATCTGCTGCGAGTAATTTATTTTGTGTTGTCCAACCGTTAGGTAAGGTTAATTGCCAGTGCTCTTTATCGGCCTTCACTTTTATATGTGGTAATGGTTCATCACTGCGCTGCCCATTTAACACCACGGCAATACGCAAGGTACGAATTAACGGGTAAAGATGTTTACGTTTATAGATGGTCAACTCGGGCATTTCTGTCAGTTTTAATGTTTTACGTTGATAGCGTACTAAGGTTGAAAGTACCGTTTGTTGTTCGATATTGAACCCTGGCATCGTGCTATGCCGAAGTAAGTATGCACTATGGCGATGAAATCCGGGATAGCTAATATTTAATCCAACCTCATGAAGTAACGCGCCCCATGATAGCAAGGTCGATAATTCATTTTTGTTCATGCCCGGTTGAGTATCTATTTGGTCGTAAATTTTAATCGCAGTTGTTTGAACACGTTTCGCTTGTGTGGTGTCGATATTGTATTGTTTTGCCATTGTATCAGCGGTACGAATACGAATGTCACTGTGACGGAATCGTTGTTCCATTTCATACAGTAACCCCTCGCGTAATGCGCCACTGGAAAAATGCATATCATCAATATCAAGCGCTTCAAACACAGCACTTAAGATCGCTACTCCAGCGGCAAAAACAGGCTTTCTCTCATCGGTTAAGCCCGGAAGTTCGAGATCATCTTGATGTTTAAAGGTGCTAATTTGATCAAGTAATCGGTTTAAACGAGATGATGTGATCACGCCATCGCTATGACCTTGAGCGATTAATACTTCACGGATAGCTTTAATGGTGCCAGATGAGCCCAAGGTTTTATCCCATCCAATATCGGTATATTTACTGGCGATACTTTCAAGCTTCTGGCGTGCTGCAAGTTGGGCCGCCGCAATATTTTTACGGCTGAGTTTTCCATTAGAAAAAAAGAGTTTGTTGTAGCTTACACACCCCATATGCTTGCTATATAAAATATGGGTATCAAATTCTTCACCAATGACTAATTCAGTGCTACCGCCACCGATATCGATCACCAGTTTTTTACCTTTATCGGGTTGGGTATGTGCAACGCCAAGATAAATTAAGCGGGCTTCTTCTGTTCCGGGAATGATCTCGATGGGGAAGGGTAAAATACGCTCAGCTCGTTGGAGAAAAATATGGGCATTTTGCGCCTGACGTAATGTGTACGTTGCCGCGATACGGACATTTTCAGGTTTAAAGCCTTGCAGTCTTTCGGCAAACATTGCAAGGCAGCTTAAGCCGCGATTCATGGCGGCTTGATCAAGGTTTAAATGTTTATCAAGCCCAGATGCAAGGTGGACTCTTTGTTTATGACGGCTGACAATTTGAAGGCTTTGACCAACAATGCGAGCCACAACCATATGAAAGCTATTTGAACCGATATCGATAGCTGCTATTTCGCGAGGTTGTGGCGAAGAATTAGTTTTTGTCATTTTATTTCTCTGTTTTTTCAGCGTGCTTTTTCAGTTTTTTCTCGCTGTGTTTCAGATAATCATAAATTGCCGTTTGTGAGCGAATTTTTCGTCTATTACCACGCGGTACATAATGGTTATGCATGCCTTCATCGATAATACGTGCTTTGACAGTATCGCAAAGTTGGATATTAAGAATATCGATAATACGTTGTTTTAACACCGGTGAATTAATAGGGCACCCGACTTCAATACGATTATCAATATTCCGGCTCATCCAATCAGCTGATGAAATATAAACCTCAGTATCACCATTATTTTCAAATACCGCGACGCGAGGATGCTCTAGAAATCTGTCGATAATACTGATCGCGGTAATGTTGTCGCTGATCCCCTTAATCCCGGGAATTAATGAACACATACCTCGAACAATTAATTTGATTTTCACGCCGCTATTACTGGCTTGATATAGCATATTAATCAAACCTCTATCGACGAGGTTATTGACCTTAAGTGTAATACCTGATGGTAACTTTTGCTTAGCATGAGCTATTTCTCTATCAATGAGTTCATACAATCGAGAGCGAGAGTTACGCGGGGATACGATTAAATGGTTAAATTTAACGGGGCGATATGGGTTTGCGATATAAGCAAAGACTTGTTTTACTTCATCGGTAATGGCTTTTTCACAGGTTAGGAGTGAAAAGTCGGTATAAATTCGAGCGGTTTTTTCATTAAAGTTACCCGTACCGATATGCGCATATCGAACCAGCTCGCCTGATTCTTTACGGGTGATTAGGCAAAGTTTGGAGTGGATTTTTAACCCTGGCACACCAAAAATAACGTTTACTCCAGCCTCAGTGAGACGCCTTGCCCATTCAATATTGGCTTCTTCATCAAAGCGTGCTTGCAGTTCGACAACGACAGTTACACTCTTACCGTTGTTGGCAGCATCAATCATTGATTCAATAATGCGTGAGTTTTTAGCAACACGATAAATATTGATTTTAATGCTACGGACTTTGGGATCGTAAGAGGCTTGTCGTACCAACTCAGTTATATGACTAAAGGTGTGGTATGGGTAATACAATAAAATATCTTGCGCTTTGATGGCATCAAAGGCATTACGAGCCGATGTAAATTGATAGCTTTTAATTGGCGGAAGATCTTTGTTCTCTAAATAGCTTCTACCGACATTAGGGAAACCAATAAAGTCTTTAAAATTGTGATAACGGCCACCGGGGATCACACTGTCATAGCTTGATACTTGGAGTTTATCGCATAACACATTGATCATATCACCCGGCATATCACGTTGATATACAAAACGTACAGGCATCGCAGTTAGGCGTTGATTTAACCCTTCTGACATTTGTTCTAGCAAGCTGTGTTCAACTTCTTGGCTGAGATCGTATTCTGCATCGCGGGTCATTTTCATCGCAAATACGGCAAGTTCGTCATATTCAAAAAAGCCGTTGAATAAATCATCGATACAAAGTCGAATAATATTATCAAGCAAGATAAGGGTTTTATGACGTTTCCCTTTGGTTTTGGGTAATTGAACAAAACGGGGCAGTTGATCAGTTGGGATCTCTATTAACGCATAATGGGTTTCATGGTTTTTGGTCATAGCGACAGCAAGATAGGAGTATTCATCCTTGAGGACTTGCAGTATGTCGACATCGTCAGTAAGTAAAATCGGGGTAACATGGGGCAAAATGGTGTGTTGGAAATAATGTTTCAACCATGCTTTCTGGCTGTCTTCTAACTGTAATTCATTAACTAAAAAGATATGACGACGCGCCATTTCTAACAATATTTCATTGTATAGCGTATCAAAATCTTGATTTAGCTTTAGTACTCGACTTTGGATCTTGCTCAATAATTTTTTGGCTTGATCACTGCCACCTTGTGCTTCATGAATTAAAATTTGGCGCTTCACATCAGCAAAGCGGACTTTGTAGAACTCATCTGTATTGCTAGAAAAAATACCGAGAAATCGTACTCGTTCAATGAGAGGAACAGACTTGTCTGCTGCTTCTTGTAATACTCGTTCGTTAAAAGAGAGCCAACTTAGCTCTTTTTCAATATATAGATTTTCGGTAGTCATGCGCGGTGTTCGTCCTTGTTACTTTGCATTATAAAACTAAGCTGTTTGTGGCAAATATAAGGTATTAGCGTTACAGTGAGATGTAAATTTGAGTGATTGTTTTATCAGCCAGATATTTAAATTATTGTTCAATATCTATGGTTAAATCATCGGCTAATAATTCTAATTGTTCTTGTACGGTATCCATGCTGAGATCGGTTGGCAGCTCGAGTTGAAATTGCGCGGTAAAAATCGGGTATCCCCAGTTAGGTGCGCTTTCCGTTTTCGTTTTGAGCTTGTAGATGTTTATGCCTAGTTGATGCAGATGGGTCGTGACGTCTTTAACAATCCCTAACCGATCATTACCTGTAACGGTTAATTTCTGCATTTGCTGTTGTGAGGAAGCTTTGATTTGTGCTTCTACAATGTGGATCTGCAACCCCGAAATTTGCGATAATGCATCGCTAAGTTGTTGAATGTGTTGAGGGGAAACTTCAACTTGAACAATCCCTGCAAATTGGCCACTTAGCTGAGTTAATGAACTTTTTAGCCAATTCGCATGGTTGTTATATACCGTGTCTGAAAGTTGCTCTACCAGTCCCGTTTTATCTTTACCTATAACAGTAATTATGAGTTGTTTCATTACAGCTCTCCTTATTTGTAATGGTTGTTGATGCCGTGACAATTAGCAACAAACTTATTGATACTTATCAATAATTATCCTAATAACCATTTATGCTGTCTATGGTTGAAATGGACATAAATGAGTAAATGCGTAAGTTGTCATGATTTATTGATTGTTAATGACATTCTCTTTCAGTTCTGATTTATAAATTTGTGCACTATGTAATTTTGAGTAATATCACCTGTAATAAAAGTGTCATGTAATAGAAATACACTTTAGTCCGTATAAATAGGTTTGAGGTAATAATGGCACACGCCAGTTCGTTTTTAATGGGAGAAAATCATCTTCGTCGAATGAAAGATAAGTTAGCGCGTTTAGGTGTGACGGCTGGCGGTATTTTTGTACTTGTAACCTTGGTACTGATTTTTTTCTATTTACTCTACGTTATTGTTCCGATTTTCTCTTCTGTTTCGGTTAAACCAACCTCCCAGTTCTCATTGACCTTGCCGGGGCACACTGCGCGAGTAGGCATTGATGATAGTAATACCTTAGCTTATCGTTTTACCACGGAAGGCCAGGTAGATTTTATCCGACTATCACCACCGCCAGCATCAGGACAGGTGATTAAACAACAGACACTTGTTAATGATCCTACTGCCGTTGCAACCAGTTTGCCGCGGGATGGATTGGTCGCCTATGCATTGGCGGGTGGCCAAGTAAAAATAGTGAAAGCTGATTTTAATTTCACGTTTGATCAAAACAAAAAGCAGCTATTTCCGGTTATTGATTACCCTGTTGGAAAAGCGTCATTATCTATCGTTGCCAAACAAGATATTATTGATAAATTAGCCATATCAGGGCGTGATAACACTATTATTTTAGCCGCTTATACTAACCAAGATAAACTCTCTGTGGTTAGGTTCTCTCATTCAGAAATGAGCGCAGCAGATGATAAAACATGGCACCAATTTCAATTTAATATTGATGATGTACCTGCGAGTGTTGAGCAGCTTGTATTAACGCCTGACGGTAAAACACTTTATGTTTTAAGTGGTAAAACACTCTTTACTTATTCTCTTCAACATCAGCACGCGGTATTGAGACAAACAACGAAACTCTCTAATGATAAAACAGTAACGCCTGAGCGGATTAATTTATTATCAGGGGCGAATTCCTTATTAGTAACAAACTCTAATAATACGATCACCCAATGGTTTGAAGTGGTCAAAGAGGGGAAACGTCAATTAGTGAAGGTGCGAGATTTCCTTTTTTCTTCTAGCCCTATTGTGAAAATCGTCCCTGAGTATTACCGCAAAGGCTTTTTTGTTATTCAACAAGATGGTCGAGTATCGGCTTATTATACCTCTGAGCGTGATGTGATTTATCAAGATCAGGTATTTGAGACTGTCCCTCAAGATATCGCTATATCACCAAAAGCGAATATGTTGCTCACGCTAGATAATGGTAAGTGGCAAACCTATAAAGTGAATAATTCCCATCCGGATATTGGTATTTCATCACTGTGGCAAGAAGTGTGGTACGAGGGATATCCTGAGCCTGATTATGTTTGGCAATCAACGTCAGCAAGTGACGAGTTTGAACCCAAATTAAGCTTGGTGCCGATTATTTTTGGCACATTGAAAGCTGCGTTTTTTTCGATGTTATTTGCGATACCGTTGGCACTGGCGGGTGCGATTTATACCGCTTACTTTATGTCCTCTAAAGTGCGTCGATTAATCAAGCCAACGATTGAATTAATGGAAGCTTTACCGACGGTGATCTTAGGTTTTTTAGCTGGAATTTGGCTTGCACCTATCGTTGATCAGAATCTGACTGGGGTTGCCTTAAGCTTTATTACATTACCGATAAGCATGATTGTAATTGGTTTTATTTGGTCAATGTTACCTGGACAATGGCGTTCACGTATCCCTCATGGTTTTCACATCGCTATTTTGATCCCGATGATCGTCTTGATCGGTTATGGCTGTTTTGCGGTGAGTCCATGGTTGTCTCAGTGGCTATTTGGCAGCGATTTACAAAGTTATTTATCTCATGATTATGGTATTGGTTACGATCAACGTAATGCGTTAATTGTTGGTATCGCAATGGGGTTTGCGGTGATCCCCACTATTTTCACGATTGCAGAAGATGCAGTGTTCTCTGTCCCTAGCCATTTAACGAAAGGTTCTTTGGCATTGGGTGCGACGCAATGGCAAACCTTAACCAAAGTGGTTTTGCTAACAGCAAGCCCAGGTATTTTCTCGGCGGTAATGATGGGGCTAGGTCGAGCTGTTGGAGAAACGATGATTGTATTGATGGCGACGGGGAATACCCCTGTTATGGATTGGAATTTATTACAGGGCTTAAGAACATTGGCTGCAACCATTGCGATTGAAATGCCTGAATCGGAAGTGGCAAGTTCGCATTATCGCGTATTGTTTTTAGCGGCGTTTGTATTGTTCGTCTTTACCTTTGTATTCAATACAATCGCTGAGGTTGTGAGGCAACGTTTACGTGAAAAATACAGTTCACTATAAGAGAGGGAGGTGATCATGATTAAATGGTTTAAATCTGGCTCTCCTTGGATTTGGGTAACTGCGGGTGCGGTTAGCCTAAGCCTTGTTGCTGTTTTAGGATTATTATTACTTATTGGTTATAAAGGCTTAAGCTACTTTTGGCCTTCACCTGTTTATCAATTCGATATTGATATTGCAGGTAAACACCAAACCGTGATTGGTGAGTTGTATGACAGTAAAGCGATCCCGTTGCAGCAGTTGCGTGAAGCTGGGGTTGATGTTTCTCATATGCCTGGTCCGGTTGAGATGCGTTATCTCATCAAAATTGGTAATCGTGAACGAGTGGGCACCGACTTTTTTACGGTATTAAAAAGCCAAATAAAACATCAAGAAATAGCGAAAAACATTGCTGTTGTCGATCGAGAAACGAATGGTAAGTTTTATGGCTATCCTATCGCAATCATGGCAAATGGTGTGCGTAATAGCATGGACTATTTACCTATCGCGTTAAGTGAAGCTTCTGCAATTAGAACTGAATTAAAGAAACTACAACAGATCGAAATTGCAGATACGAATTGGCATTTAGAAAAGCTACGTTTAGAAAAGCGTCAATTAGCTTTAAAAGATAAATTAACGTCTGACGAAAAAGCACGGATTGAACGTGAGGAACTGAACTATAAAACGATTTATAAAAACATTGAAAATCGTTTGTTTTCGCTACAGTCTCAATTAGATAGTGCCAGTTTATTACTTCGAGATAGCCAAGGTAAAACAATCACCTTATCGATGTCTCAAGTATTAGATATTTGGTATCCCAATAATTTAACCTTCATTGAAAAGTTTCAGCATTGGGGGAAACAGGTTTATAAGTTTTTAACCGAAGCGCCCCGTGAAGCTAATACCGAAGGCGGTGTTTTTCCGGCAATCTTTGGTACGGTATTTATGGTATTGCTAATGAGTGTCATGGTGACGCCATTAGGTGTGTTAGCCGCAATTTATCTTCATGAATATGCAGGGAATAATAACTTTACAAAGGTCATACGTATTGCGGTGATTAATCTTGCGGGTGTACCGTCTATTGTCTATGGAGTGTTCGGGTTAGGCTTTTTTGTGTACATGGTAGGGGGGACAATTGATGATGTCTTTTTCTCTGCCCAATTGCCGACACCAACATTTGGCACCCCTGGGATTTTATGGTCGGCATTAACATTGGCGATCATGACATTACCGGTTGTTATTGTTTCAACAGAAGAAGGTTTATCGCGAATACCGAGTTCGGTGAGAAATGGTTCTTTGGCATTAGGCGCAACTCAAGCTGAAACGTTATGGCGTATAGTGCTCCCTATGGCAAGCCCTGCAATTATGACGGGGTTGATTTTAGCGGTGGCAAGGGCGGCGGGTGAAGTGGCACCGTTGATGTTAGTTGGGGTTGTAAAAATGGCACCAACATTACCCGTAGATGTGCATTTTCCTTTTGTTCACCTTGATCGTAAGTTTATGCATTTGGGGTATCATATTTATGATGTTGCGTTCCAAAGCCCGAATGTTGAAGCGGCAAGACCCTTGGTTTACGCGACGTCATTTTTATTAGTGACGGTGATTGTAAGTTTGAATTTAACCGCAATTGGGATCCGTAATCATCTGCGTGAAAAATTTCGCTCGTTAGAGTTGTGAGCCAACGTAGTGCGATGAGTATTCGATTATTAACAGAGAGAACATTATGTATTCTGCTTCACCATCAATAGGTTTATTTGAACCCGTCGATCTCTCTTCGTTACCCGATGAGCAAACGGCATTATCGATTGAAGGTTTGAACCTACACTATGGTAAAACGCAAGCTTTGTATAATATCAATATGCGTATTCCTAAAGGTCAGGTTACTGCATTTATCGGCCCTTCAGGTTGTGGTAAATCAACGTTATTAAGTTGTATTAACCGAATGAACGATTTGATTGAAGGCTGCCATGTCGATGGTAAAATTATGCTACATGGACAAAATATCTACGATACAAAAGTGGATGTTGCGTCATTACGTCGTCGTGTAGGAATGGTGTTTCAACGCCCGAATCCTTTTCCTAAATCCATATATGAAAATGTGGTTTATGGTTTACGTCTACAAGGGATCAGTGATCGACGTATTTTAGATGATGCGGTTGAAAGTTCATTGCGTTCGGCAGCGTTATGGGATGAAGTAAAAGACAGGTTGCATGAAAATGCGTTTGGTTTATCAGGAGGCCAACAGCAGCGTTTAGTGATTGCGCGTGCGATTGCTATTGAACCTGAGATATTACTACTTGATGAGCCAACATCAGCGCTGGATCCAATATCAACCTTAACGATTGAAGAGTTGATTAATGATCTAAAAACCAAATATACCGTGATTATCGTGACACATAACATGCAGCAAGCAGCACGGGTGTCAGATCAAACAGCTTTTATCTATATGGGAGAGCTGGTGGAATACTCGAGCACCAATGATATTTTCACCACCCCAAGAGAAAAACGTACTGAAGATTATATTACAGGACGTTATGGTTAAGGACACACCATCATGTTAAATAACATTAGCCTTGGTCGACATATTTCTGGTCAGTTTAATCATGAATTAGAAAGTATTCGTACCCATGTTTTAGCGATGGGCGGCTTAGTTGAACAGCAGTTGGCAGATGCCTTAAAAGCACTGCATAAACAAGAAGAAGATTTGGCGAAACGCGTGATCCAAGATGATCGCAAAGTTAATGCAATGGAAGTCGCAATCGATGAGGCGTGTACGCGTATTATTGCTAAACGCCAACCGACAGCCAGTGACTTACGTCTTGTTATCGCAATTATAAAAACCATTACCGATTTAGAACGTATTGGTGACGTGGCGGAAAGTATTGCTAAAGTCGCACTAGGCAATTTTACTAATAAGCAATATAACTTGTTAGCATCGTTAGAATCTTTAGGTCAAAACGCAGTACGCATGTTACATGAAGTGCTAGATGCTTTCGCCCGTATGGATGTTAAAGCCGCGATTGATGTTTATCAAACGGATGATCGAATTGATCGAGAATATGAAGCAATTATTCGTCAACTGATGACTTACATGAAAGAAGATCCCGATTCTATTCCTAGTGTGATGAAGGTGATGTGGGCGGCGCGCTCTATTGAACGTGTGGGGGATCGTTGCCAAAATATTTGTGAATACATTATCTATTTCGTGCAAGGTAAAGATATTCGCCACACTAACCCAGAAGATATTACCAACTTCCTATAATACTCGGGATACATGAATCTGTAATAAGGGCGCTGAGCTTGATTTAGAAGCTTAGCGCTCTTTTTAGTTGTGTTCATTTACCGGCTTATTCTCTTCTCAGCTTAGATTTGACACTTTTGATCGTATCAATACTTGTTACTGGGATTTGAAAATCATCAAAGATGGCGTTGCCCATATGTGCACTAGAAGTGTGATTTAATATTTTACTGGGGCGCGTTGTTTTACCAGAAAGATGCACTTCTTTTATTCCCGTTTCTGCAACTAAGGTTTGAACATTATCTGGTGTGACGCCAGCGCCTGCCATAATACTGAGCCTATCACCACAATAGCGAACCATTTTTTTGATCATAGCGGCGCCTTCAGGTGCGGTAGCTTCAAGCCCAGATGTCAGTACGCGCTCGCAGCCGCAGCTCATAATGGTATCTAATGCTGCAAAAGGATCGACACATTGATCGATGGCTCGATGAAAAGTCACCCCTAAGCCTTTCGCTTGTTTTATTAAGCTCGCAACGGTTGTGCTATCGATAAGGCTTTGTTCTGTGAGTGCGCCAATGACGATTCCTTGTAATCCTGCTTGATGGGCTGCATGAATGTCGGCAAGCATGATCTCAATATCGTCACCACTAAATAAAAAGTCACCTTGGCGTGGTCTGATCATGGCGTAAACCGGAATGTGTGCTTGTTTTGCGGCTAAGTGCATAAAACCAGCACTTGGCGTTAACCCGCCTAGTGCGAGAGAGGAACACAACTCGATGCGTGTTGCGCCACCTTGTTGGGCATAGTGGAGTGATTCAAGATTATCGATACAAACTTCAAGTTGAATAGACATAATTTTTAATGAAATAAAAAGCGTGTATTGCAGTGTAGAGGATTGGCAAGGTAGGAGCGAACAAAGACGGGATATAATGTGCGATTGGTTGTAAATTACAGATAAAAAAAGGGCCTGGTATAATCCAAGCCTCATTATATTTCTTATCTTTGAGCTGACTGTAGCTTTATGTTTAGCTGATTGTCAGAAATAACACCGTGAGCATGGTGTTATTAGATAATTATTTCTTACCTAGGTCTGCAGTGTGCTCAGATAGGTAGTCTGCTACACCTTTTGGTGATGCGTCCATACCTGCTTTACCTTCTTCCCACTGTGCTGGACATACTTCACCGTGTTTTTGGTGGAAGTTTAATGCGTCAACCATGCGTAGCATTTCGTCGATGTTACGGCCTAGAGGTAGATCGTTAACCACTTGGTGACGTACAAGGCCATCTTCGTCGATTAGGAAAGAACCACGGAAAGCAACGCCTGCTTCTGGGTGCTCAACGTCGTAAGCTTTACAAATTTCATGCTTAACGTCAGCAACTAGTGGGTACTTAACTTGACCGATACCGCCGTCTTCAACAGCAGTGTTACGCCATGCATTGTGAGAGAATTGAGAATCGATAGAAACACCAATTACTTCAACACCTTTCGCTTGGAAATCTTCGAAACGCTTGTCAAAAGCGATCAGCTCAGATGGACATACGAATGTGAAGTCTAGTGGATAGAAGAAAACTACCGCTTTTTTACCTTTAGTGAACTCTGCAAAGTTGAAGTTATCAACGATTTCGCCGTTACCTAGAACAGCTGCAGCAGTAAAATCTGGTGCTTGACGACCTACTAGTACCATTTTGGTGCTCCTGAAATATTGGGTTTTGCTAACCTTCGGTGGTTAGCTCCATACTTGGACGAGACAAACTATAGCCAAACTGTTAAATTGAAAAAAGCGGAATAAACAGATTGAAGTAATCGAAAAATACGATGAATAAGTTTCCCTCGTTAAAACAATTGCATTACCTAGTTACTTTATCGGAAACTCGGCACTTTGGCGAAGCGGCAAAAAAGTGTTTTGTGAGCCAGTCGACACTTAGTTCGGGGATCCAGAATTTAGAAGATTTATTGAGTTGCCAACTTATTGAGCGTGATAATAAATCCCTTGTTTTTACCAGTATGGGGGATGAGGTTGTGGTGCGTTCCCGTGAGTTACTGGCACGCAGCCAAGATTTAATTGAATTGTCCCATTCTGCCGGTGATGGTATGGAAGGTCCTCTTCGTGTGGGATGTATTCCAACGATAGCGCCTTTTCTATTGTGTGATTTGGTGCAGGAGGTTAATCGACGCTATCCCAACCTTAACTTACTCTTACGAGAAGATACGACCACGAATTTACTTACAGCTCTACGCAATGGTGAAATGGATGTTCTGATCCTTGCACTACCGATTGAGATTAACGGTATGCACAGTAAAGTGGTTGGGCGTGATGCATTTAAAATGGTGATCAGTAAAAACCAAGCTGAACGTGTCTCTGTACCGTTACGTTATGCAGATTTACCTGATGAATCCGTCTTCTTACTAGAAAAAGAGCATTGTTTAACTGAGCATGCTGTTTCTGCGTGTAAGCTAACAACGAAAGAAAAAATTAATCCATTCACTGCAACTAGCTTGCATACCTTGGTTCAGATGGTAGCCAATGGATTAGGAACGACATTTATTCCCCAAATGGCAATTGAGCACGGTATCTTAGATAACCAGAATCTGGTGGTGATTGAGCCACCAGGCCAAGCGGCATTTCGTGAAATAGGATTAGTTTGGCGACCAACGTCTAGTAGGGTTAATACCTTTGAAAAGCTTGCCTCTCTCGTTGAAACCTTATTATAAGTAAATTATCACTATATTAGAGAAGTCTGAATGGGTGCCGTTATTATTTGAAATGATAATAAGTGGTATTTTTCAGGCTTTTTTTATTTAACTTTGTCGTCATAATAAAAAATCATTAATTTGGATTAAAATATCGAAAATTCTCAATTAAACGGCATTTTAATCTTTTTGTTGTAATGGGTTTAAGTTGCTGTTTTGATGGATTATTTTGTTTTGCGTCACAAACAAAGAATAGTGATATTTATCAGTATATTCCTCCTTTGTTTAACTACAGTCTTAATAATTACTTTTAAAATATATTAAATCAGATAATTACCTTCCCTTGATAAAATTATTTTTGTTTAAAACAAATATTATCAATAAATTCTAACTTCCTCGTTGTGTAATAAAATTACGTAACTACCTACAAAAAATATCATTATTAAAACAAGTTGTTGATTCCGAGTTATTTACTGACTTTTGTTTTAATTCAGTGTTTTGACTTTTTACTCTAATTTTTTTAACTTTTTGTTTTTGAAGGGTTTTGTTGTTTTATTGTGATTTTGGTTAGAAAAGGTGAAATTTGCTTTTTGTTATATGTTGCGGCAACGTAAAGGGAAAGTTAAGAAGTAAATAACATTAAAAAGCTCTTGAGGCTTATTGATAAAAGTAGTGATTAAGTTACAAGGATGGGGCGTTATGGCAGATACTGCGGTTCAATCTAATTACCAAATGAAATTATCATTACAGCAACCGTTAACAGAAACTCAGCGTGAAATCCTAACTGATGACGCGTTGCTTTTCTTAGAACGCTTAGTGGATCGTTTTGCTGAACGTGTTCCATTGTTGCTAGAAGATAGAGAACGTCGTCAATGCCTGATAGATAAAGGGCAATTACCTGACTTCAACCCTGAAACAGAGTCTATTCGACAAGCAGAGTGGAAGATTCAGAATATTCCAGCAGATTTGCAAGACCGACGAGTTGAAATAACAGGCCCTGTCGATCGTAAAATGGTTATTAATGCACTTAACGCCAATGTGAAAGTGTTTATGGCTGACTTTGAGGATTCCTTCGCGCCGGCATGGAATGAAGTTATTGAAGGTCAGCGTAATCTGCGGGATGCGGTGAATGGTACGATTAGCTATACCAATCCCAACACTGGTAAGCATTATCAACTTGCGGATGATCCTGCAGTATTAATCTGCCGTGTGAGGGGATTACACCTTCCAGAAAAACATGTGCTGTGGAATGGAAAACCCATCCCTGGGGCGCTATTAGACTTTGCCTTATACTTTTTCCTGAATCAAAAAGCATTACTAGCCAAAGGCAGTGGTCCTTATTTCTACCTACCAAAACTACAGGCTTATCGTGAAGCCGCATGGTGGAGTGATGTGTTTAGCTACACCGAAGATGAGTTCGGTTTAATGCGCGGAACAATTAAAGCAACGGTACTTATTGAAACTTTACCTGCCGTGTTTGAAATGGATGAAATCCTTTTTAGTTTGAAAGAACATATTGTTGGGCTTAATTGCGGTCGTTGGGATTATATCTTTAGCTACATTAAAACCCTTCGCCAGTATCCTGATCGTATTTTGCCTGATCGCCAAGTTGTAACCATGGAAAAACCGTTCCTTAATGCTTATTCACGTTTGCTGGTGAAAACCTGCCACCGTCGTGGCGCATTTGCGATGGGAGGCATGGCCGCTTTTATTCCATCTAAAGAAGCAGAGCGTCAAGCATGGGTGCTTAATAAAATTCAAACAGATAAAGCACTGGAAGCGAGTAATGGTCATGACGGTACATGGGTTGCACATCCAGGTTTGGCTGACACCGCTTGTGGAGTCTTTGATCAGGTACTGGGTGATCGTAAAAATCAATTAGATATTACCCGAGACGGCGATGCACCCATTACTGCTGATGAGTTATTAGCGCCGTGTGATGGTGAGCGTACAGAAGAGGGGATGCGTCATAACATTCGTGTTGCGGTGCAATATATTGAAGCTTGGATCTCCGGCAATGGCTGTGTACCTATCTATGGCTTAATGGAAGATGCAGCAACAGCTGAAATATCGCGAGCTTCAATATGGCAATGGATTAAACATGGTAAAGCATTATCAAACGGTAAAGTCGTAACTAAAGCTTTATTTGAGCAAATGCTAATAGAAGAAATGCGAGTTGTAGAAGCTGAGCTCGGTGATGAGCGCTTTAAGCAAGGGCGATTTGATGAAGCTGCAGCATTAATGGCAAAACTAACGACAAGTGAAGAGTTAGATAATTTCTTAACCCTTCATGGCTATGAATATTTGAATTAAACGCAGTCGCGTTTGAGTAAAACTGAGGATCCGCGGTAGTTGAGGGTAAGCAGTAATAGAACCACTTTAGAACGTAATATCAATTGACCATCATACCAACGGATTAATGCGGACAGAGACGAGGGATAACCATTATGACATTAACACGCCAACAGCAAATTGAAGCAATTGAAAAAGACTGGGCAGAAAACCCACGTTGGAAACATGTTAAACGTACCTATACTGCGGAAGAAGTCATTAACCTGCGCGGCTCATTTGCACCTGCAAATACGATTGCCCAGCGTGGCGCAGATAAATTATGGCAATTAGTGAATGGTGATGCCAAAAAAGGCTATGTAAATTGTCTTGGCGCTTTAACTGGCGGTCAGGCAGTACAACAAGCAAAAGCCGGGATTGAAGCGATTTATTTATCAGGTTGGCAGGTTGCGGCTGATAATAATACTGCGTCGACCATGTATCCTGATCAATCTCTCTATCCTGTCGATTCAGTACCTGCGGTTGTTAAACGTATCAATAATTCGTTCCGTCGCGCAGATCAAATTCAGTGGGCGAATGGTGGTAACCCTGAAGATGGCGTTGATTACTTTTTACCTATTGTTGCTGATGCAGAAGCCGGATTTGGTGGCGTATTAAATGCGTATGAATTAATGCGTAGCATGATTGAAGCAGGGGCGGCTGGTGTTCACTTTGAAGACCAATTAGCATCGGTAAAAAAATGTGGTCATATGGGCGGCAAGGTATTAGTACCGACACAAGAAGCGGTACAAAAGTTAGTTGCAGCTCGTCTTGCGGCTGACGTGGCGGGAACCACGACTTTAGTGATTGCTCGTACCGATGCCAATGCAGCAGATTTATTAACGTCCGATTGCGATCCGTATGATAAAGATTTCATTATTGGAGAGCGTAGCGCAGAAGGTTTTTATCGTGTTCGTGCAGGGATTGATCAGGCCATTGCTCGTGGCTTAGCGTATGCGCCTTACGCTGATTTAATTTGGTGTGAAACAGCAACACCATGCTTAGAAGAAGCACGTAAGTTTGCAGAAGCCATTCATGAACAATACCCAGATCAACTCCTGGCTTATAACTGTTCACCTTCTTTTAACTGGGAGAAAAACCTTGATGCTGAAACTATTGCTAAATTCCAGCAAGAACTTTCCGACATGGGCTATAAATACCAGTTCATTACATTAGCGGGCATTCATAATATGTGGTTCAACATGTTTGAATTAGCCCATGCTTATGCGCAAGGTGAAGGTATGCGCCATTACGTTGAAAAAGTTCAGCGCCCTGAATTTGAAGCAGCCGATAAAGGTTATACCTTTGTTGCTCACCAGCAAGAAGTGGGAACAGGGTACTTTGATACCATGACCAATACGATTCAAGGGGGGAATTCTTCAGTGACCGCATTGACGGGGTCTACAGAAGAAGAGCAATTTAAGTAAACCTAAAAACAGTTTTAAGATAACGTGTTTATAGTAGTGACTATCCTAGCAGTGTTGTTATCGACAGTACTCATGTATTAAGCCGCATATAATACCAGTACTTGTTAATTACGTTATCATCGGGGAGCAGTGATGCTCCCCTTTTTTATTAATCAAGAATATCAAGGGTATCTAAATCAGGCTCAATAGGATCGACTTCTTCTTGCATTTCTAGCAGTGAAATTGCAATTGATACAAAATCACTATCTGTAATAATACCCACTAATTTTTTATTTTTTAGTACGGGTAAGCAACCTATTTTATGCTTTTGCATATAAAGTGCTGCTTCTTTTAATCCTGCACGATAATCCACACTCATTATTTTTGTTTTCATGCCTTGTTCAATTAAAACATCAAGTGGGGAAGACAGTGGATTTTCAATAATTGATTTTAGATTGGAATCTTGGGCTGACAAAATATCGCGCTGGCTTACTAACCCGATAAGTTCATTGTTGTGGTTGGTGATCGGTATATGGCGAATAGATAAAGTATCCATCATTTCTTTCGCATCAAGCAACGTATCATTACGTGACAAAGTACGCGGTTGGGGTGTCATCATATCGGCAACGGTAAACATATAAACCTCCATGCAATACTGCAAAAAATCGCGAACGGTGGTTCTATTCGCTGATCTTTTTTCAATATATCGGAATACGTTGTTTGCACGCATGATGAATATCAAATATTTCAATATAATATTTGTGGTCTTTATTCCTTGGTGGGATGAGTGTCTGATATCAGACGATATGAAAGAAATTCTCATATTACGAGATCTAAATTACAGTTGGGTTTCGCATCTTAAGGGAAGTTAAGTATATAATGCCCGCTTGCTGTGATTTAGGGCGTAATACAATGCAAGTTTCAGATTTTGATTTTGACTTACCAGATGAGCTGATTGCTCGTTATCCTCAACCTGAACGTACCGCGAGTCGTTTATTACAAATGACGGGCAATACGGGTGAATTGGCACATAAAGGTTTTAAAGATGTGCTAGATCTTGTACAAGCTGGTGATTTACTTGTATTTAATAATACTCGTGTGATCCCTGCGCGTATGTTTGGACATAAAGCTTCAGGTGGTAAAATTGAAGTTTTAGTTGAGCGTATGCTTGATGACAAATCTATTTTAGCGCATGTTCGTGCCTCTAAGCCGCCGAAACCAGGTAATGAATTATTATTGGGTGAAAATGGTGAGTTTTCAGCTGAAATGGTTGCCCGTCATGATGCATTGTTTGAAATTCGTTTTAATAGCGATAAAACAGTGCTGGAGATCTTAGATGCAGTGGGTCATATGCCGTTGCCTCCTTATATTGATCGCCCAGATGAAGATGCTGATAAAGAGCGCTACCAAACAGTATATAATGCCAAGCCTGGTGCGGTAGCTGCACCAACAGCAGGCTTACACTTTGACGATAAGCTAATGGCGGATCTAAAAGCAAAAGGTGTTAATTTTGCTTTTGTCACTCTGCATGTCGGTGCTGGTACGTTCCAGCCTGTGCGTGTTGATGATATCAATGATCACCATATGCATTCTGAATATGTGGAAGTTCCTGAAGAGGTTGTTACTGCTGTTAACGAGACGCGTGCAAATGGCGGACGAATTATTGCTGTGGGGACAACATCTGTACGTTCATTAGAAAGTGCCGCACAAGATGCCCTAAAAAATGGTACTGAATTTAAGCCATTTTTTGGTGATACTGAGATCTTTATTTACCCGGGTTATCAGTTCCAACTCGTGGATGTGTTGATTACTAATTTCCACTTACCAGAATCAACATTAATTATGTTAGTTAGTGCTTTTGCGGGTTATGAAAACACCATGAATGCCTATCATGAAGCAGTAGCAAATAAATACCGCTTCTTTAGTTATGGCGATTCAATGTTTATCACTCGTAAAGATGTATAAGGCTTAATAGGTATACATTTTTACCAAGAAAAGGTTGAGGCTGCTTTTTGTTACAATTGCAGCCTTTGTTGTGTCTGTAGCATAGTATAAATTCTATGATATTAAGCCAGCCACAACGTTACGTTCTTCCGCTACGCTTTAGGTTGTCATTGCCAATATGGTTTGATGAGTTAAGGTGCAGTCGGCAATCATATATCTATATATTGTGATTGTTTTTTGTGGCTGATCAGGCGTTTGCCTGTGGGGCTAGGTCCTGTAATGGGAAATACGTCAGATTGTTTCTCTGGCTTTTGGAGGTTTTGTGAAATTTGAATTAGATAAAACGCAAGGTCGTGCTCGTCGCGGTCGTTTGCAGTTTGAACGTGGTACGGTAGAAACACCTGCGTTTATGCCGGTAGGTACTTACGGTACTGTTAAAGGCATGACACCTGAAGAAGTTAAAGATACGGGTGCTCAAATCTTACTGGGTAACACGTTCCACCTATGGTTACGTCCTGGTCAAGAAGTGATGAAGTTACATGGTGATTTACATGACTTTATGCAATGGCAAGGTCCGATCCTTACCGATTCAGGCGGTTTCCAAGTATTTAGCCTTGGCTCTTTACGTAAAATCACTGAAGAGGGGGTTCACTTCCGTAACCCTGTTAATGGTGACAAGATTTTCATGGACGCTGAAAAGTCGATGGAAATTCAAAAAGATCTTGGTTCTGATATCGTAATGATTTTTGACGAGTGTACGCCATATCCAGCGACACACGACGAAGCGAAAAAGTCGATGGAAATGTCACTACGTTGGGCACAGCGCAGCCGTAATCATTTTGATAAGCAAGAAAATCCAAATGCACTGTTTGGTATTGTTCAAGGTGGTGTATACGAAGATCTTCGTGATGTTTCTGTTGAAGGTCTAACCAAAATTGGTTTTGACGGTTATGCAGTAGGCGGTTTAGCGGTCGGTGAGCCTAAAGAAGACATGCACCGTATTCTTGAGCACACGTGTCCACAACTGCCAGAAGATAAGCCTCGCTACCTTATGGGTGTAGGTAAACCTGAAGATTTAGTGGAAGGTGTTCGTCGCGGTATTGATATGTTCGATTGCGTAATGCCAACACGTAATGCCCGTAATGGTCACCTATTTGTGACTGGTGGTGTGATCAAGATCCGTAATGCGAAACATAAAACAGACACAACGCCTTTAGATCCGCATTGTGACTGTTACACTTGTAAAAATTACTCTAAAGCGTATTTGTACCATCTAGATAAATGTAATGAAATCTTAGGTGCACGCTTAAATACAATTCATAATTTACGTTACTACCAACGCCTAATGGCAAGTATTCGTAAATCAATTGAAGAAGATCGTTTCGATGCGTTTGTAGAAGAGTTCTACGCGCGTCGCGACCGTGAAGTTCCACCATTACAAAATGTTTAAAACGAGGACGTTATAAATGAGTTTCTTTATCTCACAAGCACACGCAGCAGCAGAAGGTGCCCCTCAGGGCGGAAGCATGCAGCTATTTATTATGCTTGGTTTATTTGCTGTTATTTTTTACTTCATGATTTATCGTCCACAAGCTAAGCGTGTGAAAGAGCACAAAGCGCTAATGAGCTCGATGGGCAAAGGTGATGAAGTAATGACGAACGGTGGTCTACTAGGCCGTATTACTAAAGTTTCTGCTGAAAGTGATTACATTGTTCTAGCACTTAACGACAATACGGAAGTAACAATTAAAAAAGATTTCATTACGGCTGTTTTACCAAAAGGCACAATGAAGTCGCTTTAATATAAAAACATTCGCTTTGAAGGATCATAGCAGTGCTTAACCGATACCCCCTGTGGAAGAACCTGATGGTGTTGTTTGCGCTTATCATTGGTTTGCTTTATGCACTTCCTAACGTATACGGTGAAGATCCAGCGATTCAAATTACCGGGGCGCGTGGCGCCTCGGTTAATATGAGTGCTTTGGATACTGTCATCGAAGATTTAAAAAAGAACAATATCCCATACAAGTCAGCTGTTTTTGAAAAAGGTTCAGTGCTTGTCCGCTTTAATGATACTGATACCCAAATCAGTGCTCGCGATATCTTAAATAGTGAGTTAGGTAATGATTATGTTGTTGCACTAAACCTTGCAGCTTCCACTCCTTCTTGGCTTGAATCTATTGGTGCATCACCAATGAAATTGGGTCTCGATTTACGTGGTGGTGTTCATTTCTTAATGGAAGTGGATATGGATGCGGCTATGGATAAACTTCTTGGTCAACAAGAAGAAACATTCCGTACTGAGCTTCGTGAAGAAAAAATTCGTTACCGTGCAATCAGTAAAACAAAAGACAGTGTTCAAGTTCGTCTTCGTGATGAAGCGCAATTGGAACAAGCTGAACTCGCGTTAGAAAAATTGCATCCTGATATGCTGTTCACAACCAGTAAAATCAATGGTCGTTATGTATTAACGGCGAAGTTTACTGAAGAACGTTTACAGGAAATCCGTAATTATGCTGTCGATCAAAACATCACCATTTTACGTAATCGTGTAAATGAACTCGGTGTTGCTGAGCCATTAGTACAGCGCCAAGGCGCAAACCGTATAGTGGTAGAGCTACCTGGGGTTCAAGATACGGCTCGTGCAAAAGAAATTTTAGGTGCGACAGCAACGCTTGAATTCCGTGAAGTTGATAATAATGCTGATTTAGCTGCGGCTGCGGCTGGACGAGTACCGGCTGGCAGTGAAGTAAAAATGACCCGTGATGGCCGCCCTGCGGTACTAAAAAAACGTGTCATTCTTGCGGGCTCTCATATTACGGATTCAAGTTCGAGTGCGGATGAATATGGTCGTCCACAAGTTAACATCTCGCTAGATACCGAAGGTGGTAGCAAGATGACAGCTTTCTCGAAAAATAATATCGGTAAGTTGATGGCAACGGTTTTCACTGAATATAAAGACAGTGGTAAGCGAACGCCTGAAGGGAAAGTTATCCTGACTAAACACGAAGAAGTTATAAACCAAGCAACGATTCAATCTGCACTTGGCCGAAGCTTCCGTATTACAGGTATCGACTCTCAAGCTGAAGCACACAACTTATCATTATTATTACGAGCAGGTGCATTGATTGCGCCAATATCGATAGTTGAAGAGCGTACGATTGGTCCATCAATGGGTCAGCAAAACATCGATATGGGTGTACAAGCATGTATCTGGGGTATGGTTGCGGTAATGCTATTTACGCTGCTTTACTACCGTGGGTTTGGCATGATTGCTAACTTAGCATTGATAATGAACTTAGTGCTTATTATCGGCATTATGTCGATGATCCCGGGGGCTACCATGACCTTACCAGGTATTGCAGGTATCGTACTGACTGTCGGTATGGCGGTTGATGCCAACGTGCTTATTTTTGAACGTATTCGAGAAGAGCTTCGTGAAGGACGTAGTCCACAACAGGCAATTCAACAAGGCTATGGAAATGCGTTTAGCACGATTGCAGATGCAAACATCACAACCTTAATTACAGCAATTATTTTGTTTGCTGTGGGTACGGGCGCAATTAAAGGTTTTGCCGTGACATTATCGATTGGTATTTTAACGTCGATGTTCACCGCAATTATTGGTACACGTGCTGTTGTTAACTTGATCTATGGCGGTAAACGCGTAGATAAGTTGTCGATTTAAGGAGTCGCAGAGATGAGAGAGTTATTGAATGCGAACAAAGTCGTCGACTTTATGCGTTGGTCAAAGTTTGCTTTTATCTTTTCATTGATAATGATCATGGGATCGATTGCCACTATCTCGACCAAAGGTCTAAATTGGGGCTTAGATTTTACTGGCGGAACGCTGATCGAAGTTAGCTTCAAAGAGCCTGCTAATTTACCCTTAATACGTGAATCATTAGAGAAAGCGGGTTTTGGTGATGCCGTTGTGCAAAACTTCGGTACTGCGCGTGATGTGATGGTGCGTTTGCAGCCTCGAGAAGGTGTTAAAGGCGAAGTACTTGGTAACCAAATCCTTGATGCACTAAAAGACGGTACTGCACAGTCGGTTGAAATGCGCCGTATTGAGTTTGTCGGTCCTAATGTTGGTGATGAACTAGCAGAAGCCGGCGGCATGGCTATTTTAATCGCTTTGTTGTGTATCTTACTTTACGTATCACTGCGTTTTGAGTGGCGTTTAGCGGCAGGTGCTGTGTTGTCGTTAGCACACGATATCATCATTACTGTTGGTATTTTCTCTGTGCTACAAGTAGAGGTTGATCTAACGATTGTTGCGGCATTACTAACAGTAGTTGGTTACTCACTTAACGATACTATTGTTGTATTTGACCGTATTCGTGAAAACTTCCGCAAAATGCGTAAAGGAAGTCCTGCTGAAATAATGAATTGTTCAATTTCGCAAACATTAAGCCGTACCTTAATTACATCCGGTACAACCTTGTTTGTTGTCATTGCGCTATTTGCTCAAGGCGGATCAATGATCCATGGATTTGCATTAGCACTTCTGATTGGTATCACGATTGGTACTTATTCTTCTATTTACGTCGCGTCAGCATTAGCGCTTAAATTGGGTATTACCCGTGAGCATTTAATGCCAACGCCAGTAGAAAAAGAAGGTGAAGAGCTTGATGCAATACCATAATCAGTTGGTATAAGTTATGAATGAGAAAGGACCGCTTGCGGTCCTTTTTTTATATTTTTATTCTAGCTGCTCAGGATAGACAGTTTTAGAAAGTTGATGCAGTGGTAATGTCTTTTTCATGTCTACTTGGTATATAGTGCTTTACAGTGATTGCAATGCACGCTGTTTAATTATGACATTATTTAATTATAATATTGTTATAAAAAAACGCCCTGCTGTATAACAGCAGGGCGTTTTGTAATCTTACTGGATAATCAGTGAATTATTTTGCTAATGCGTCACTACCGAATTCACGGATTTTTGCAAGCATTGGCTTAACTACACGCGCATTACCAGCAACAATGTTGCCAGATGTTAGGTAGTTAGTGTTACCAGTAAAGTCAGCACAGATAGCACCAGATTCGCGAGCGATTAGTTCGCCTGCAGCAAGTTCCCAAGGCTTTTGACCTAGCTTGAATACACCGTCAACACGGCCAGCCGCTAAGTAGCAAAGATCCAATGCAGTAGAGCCTGATTGACGCATGTCATCACAGTCTGCAAATAATGCATTTTGGATTTTTAGGTAGCTTTCTGCGTGCTGTTTAGCGGCAAAAGGAAGACCCGTTGCTAAAACAGTTCCTGTTAGATCACGAGGTTGTGATGAACGGATACGCTGGCTGTTAAGCTGAGCACCTGCACCGCGAGTTGCAGTGAATAATTCGTTACGTACAGGATCGTAAACAGCAGCAACTTCAGTGCGACCACGCATACGTAGTGCAACTGATACTGCAAAGTGAGGGTAACCGCGAACGAAGTTCATGGTGCCATCCACTGGGTCGATAATCCATTGACACTCTTTGTCACGTCCTTCTTTGTTACCAGATTCAGCTGCAATGATGCAGTGATCAGGGTAAGCCTTAAGGATTGTTTCGATGATGATAGCTTCAGCTTCATGATCGATATTGGTAACAACATCATTACCTTTATTAGCAACCTCAATAGATTGAGGCTTTTCTAGAGATTTAATGACATGGTCACCAGCCTTTCGCACAGCGCGAATGGCAATATTAAGCATCGGATGCATAGGATCTTCCCAACGGATGTTAAAGAACTAAAAAGCGGCGGCGAGTATAACAGAGCTAAAAAAAAAAGGAAGTGGTTATTTTTTCGACATTGTTCAGATTGTAGTGTGCGCTTTTGCGAGGTAATACGTATAAGTTACTAATAAATAGTGTTGATTATCGTTATCTGATTATTGAATAGCAGCAATAGATAATTACTGCTATCAAAAACACATGTTTTCACCACTTTTATTATGGCTGTGCTAAAATCTGTCAGCTTTAGTTAATTGTTGGAATGTTGCTTCATCATGTTAGATAAAATTCGCGTTGTTCTTGTTGGTACGTCACATCCAGGTAATATCGGTTCAGCTGCACGTGCAATGAAAGTTATGGGATTGACGAATTTGGTATTAGTTGATCCTGCCTGTGAAATTGACGGCCACACTATTGCATTGGCGGCAGGTGCTGCTGATGTTGTCGAAAACGCAAAAATTGTAAAAACATTAGATGAAGCGGTTGCAGATTGTGGTTTTGTTGTTGGGTCAAGTGCACGCTCTCGTACCCTTGAATGGCCACAATTAGATCCACGAGAGAACGGCATCAAAGTGGTTGCTGAATCTAATCAGCATCCAGTCGCTATTCTTTTTGGCCGTGAGCGAACAGGGTTAACTAATGAAGAATTACAAAAGTGTCATTGCCATGTCTATATTCCAGCAAATCCTGAATATAGCTCATTAAATTTAGCAATGGCTGTACAAACAGTAAGTTATGAAGTCCGTATGGCTTATTTGGATTCTCAAAAGTATACGGGTAAAACGGAAGTTGAAGAATATCCTCGCGCTCAAGAACTTGAAATGTTTTATGAGCACCTCGAAAAAGTCACTCGTCAAACCCGCTTCATAAATAAAAACCATCCAGGTGTAGTGATGGCTAAATTACGCCGTTTATTCACCCGTGCTCGCCCAGAGCAGCAAGAGTTGAATATTTTACGCGGTATTTTATCGTCAGTAGAAAAGACGATAGAAACACTAGAAAAGACTGAAAAATAACCACTTAAACTTAATGGTTTAATAACCAACTAAAACAGTCAGGTAAATACTTGACCATTTTAGTCGGTTATGAGAAGCTTGCTTTAAATATTCAAGCAGGTAGCAGTGTTATGAAGTTGACTTCAAAGGGAAGATACGCGGTAACAGCAATGTTAGATGTTGCATTACACTCGCATAATGGACCGGTTCCATTAGCGGATATTTCAGAGCGCCAAGGAATATCGCTGTCTTACTTAGAACAATTATTTTCGCGTCTTCGCAAAGCAGGGTTAGTAACCAGTGTACGTGGTCCTGGCGGTGGTTACCGTTTAGGCGAAGAAGCATCTGATATTGCTGTCGGTATGGTTATCGCTGCAGTTGATGAATCAGTTGATGCAACCAAATGTCATGGAAAAGGCGACTGCCAAGGTGGTGCTCGTTGTTTAACTCATACGTTATGGCATGACCTAAGCGATCGCATTAGCGGCTTTTTAAATAACATCACTCTTGGTGAGTTGATGAAAGATAATGATGTACAAAGCATTTCTGATCGTCAGGATGAAATCCTACAAGGAAATAGCAAAGCATCTTTTGGACATAAAAAATCACACGACAGCGCCACAATAGGTGTCGATGTCCGCTCCTAGAGACCAGACGTTCGTGTTTTCGGAGAAGAAAATGAAACTGCCAATATATTTTGATTATTCCGCTACTTGCCCTGTAGATCCTCGCGTTGCCGAGAAAATGATGCAGTGCCTAACTATGGAAGGTAACTTCGGTAACCCAGCATCACGCTCTCACCGTTATGGTTGGCAGGCAGAAGAAGCAGTAGATACTGCTCGTGAACATATCGCTGATTTAGTAAATGCAGATCCTCGTGAGATCGTATTTACCTCTGGTGCAACGGAATCTGATAACTTAGCGATTAAAGGTGCGGCACACTTTTATAACAAAAAAGGTAAGCACATTATTACCTGTAAAACTGAACATAAAGCGGTTCTTGACCCATGTCGTCAGCTAGAGCGTGAAGGTTTTGAGGTAACGTACCTTGAGCCTGAATCTAACGGTTTGATTGATTTAGCTAAGCTACGCGATGCTATG
The DNA here is from genome assembly GCF_003026095.1 of Photobacterium sp. GB-72. Classification (NCBI taxonomy): domain Bacteria; kingdom Pseudomonadati; phylum Pseudomonadota; class Gammaproteobacteria; order Vibrionales; family Vibrionaceae; genus Photobacterium; species Photobacterium sp. GB-72. Next base: position 79,592 of record NZ_PYNV01000014.1, read on the forward strand.
CGTGAAGACACAGTTCTAGTTTCAATCATGCACGTGAACAATGAAATTGGTGTGGTTCAAGATATTGCAGCAATCGGTGAACTTTGCCGTGAAAACAAAACAGTTTTTCATGTCGATGCAGCACAGTCAGCAGGTAAATTACCGATTGATGTACAAGCAATGAAAGTTGATTTAATCTCTTTCTCAGCGCATAAAATTTACGGCCCTAAAGGTATTGGCGCACTATATGTTCGTCGTAAGCCTCGTATTCGCCTAGAAGCGCAAATGCATGGTGGTGGTCATGAGCGCGGCTTCCGTTCTGGTACATTACCAACGCATCAAATCGTAGGTATGGGGGAAGCATTCCGTATCGCGAAAGAGGAAATGGATCAAGATTATCAACACGCGGTTAAATTACGCGATCGTTTGTTAATGCGTTTAGAAGGCATTGAAGAAATGTCTATTAACGGTGACTTAGAGCAACGCGTACCCCAAAACTTAAACATTAGCTTTGCTTTTGTGGAAGGCGAATCACTGTTAATGGCATTAAAAGATCTTGCTGTATCATCAGGTTCAGCGTGTACCTCTGCAAGTTTAGAACCTTCTTATGTACTTCGTGCATTAGGTCTTAATGATGAACTAGCACATAGCTCTATTCGTTTCTCATTTGGTCGTTTTACGACGGAAGAAGAAATTGATTATGCAGCAGCCCAAATTAAAGGTGCCGTAGATAAACTACGCGAAATGTCACCACTTTGGGATATGCATAAAGAAGGTATTGATTTAAACACAGTTGAGTGGGCGCACCACTAATCTGCGGCTAGACTGTTTTCGAGGAAATTTATCATGGCATATAGTGAAAAAGTCATCGATCATTATGAAAATCCGCGTAACGTGGGTTCATTTGACAAAGATGATCAAAATGTAGGTAGCGGCATGGTGGGTGCACCAGCATGTGGCGATGTAATGAAACTTCAGATCAAAGTAACTGAAGAAGGCATTATCGAAGATGCAAAATTCAAAACCTACGGTTGTGGTTCTGCAATTGCTTCTAGCTCACTAATCACTGAGTGGGTTAAAGGCAAAACATTAGATGAAGCCGCATCAATCAAGAACTCTGCAATTGCTGAAGAACTTGAGTTACCGCCGGTTAAAGTTCACTGTTCAATTCTTGCAGAAGATGCAATTAAAGCGGCAGTTAGCGATTATAAAAAGAAACACGAGCAAAAATAACTTTCTGAGGTTTGTTGTATGGCCATTACTATCACTGAAGCGGCAGCAAGTCGCGTATCGACTTTTTTAGCCAATCGTGGCAAAGGCCTTGGTTTACGACTAGGTGTTCGCACTTCAGGATGTTCTGGAATGGCTTATATCCTTGAGTTTGTAGATGAACTCGATGAAGGGGATCAGGTCTTCGATGAAAAAGGCGTTAAAATTATCGTTGATGCAAAAAGTTTAGTTTACCTTGATGGAACTGAACTGGATTTTGCCAAAGAAGGCCTAAATGAAGGTTTTCAGTTTAACAACCCTAACGTGTCTAGCGAATGTGGTTGTGGCGAAAGCTTCAACGTATAAACGTTTTTAGTGTTTCAGTTGAACCTGACTGCTAATCGTCTTTGGCGAGTTAGTCGTCAGGTTTAATTTTTATTAATGGTCATAATATGAATCATTTCGAATTATTCGGGTTACCTTTTCAGTTTGAATTGGATAACAGCCTTCTTGCCTGTCAGTTTCGAGAATTACAGCGTCGCTTTCATCCTGATAATTATGCGACAGCGTCCGAACGTGATCGTCTGTTGTCAGTTCAAAAAGCTGCACAAATTAACGATGCATTTCAAACCTTAAAAAATCCGGTATTACGTGCCGAATACATGTTGGCTGAGCGTGATGAAGATATTCGTGGTGAACAAAAAACCTTGCAAGATATGGCTTTTTTAATGCAGCAAATGGAACTGCGCGAAGCATTAGAAGCGATTCCTGATTCATCCGATCCTGAAAGTGCGTTATTTGATTTTGAGCAGCAAGCTTCTGCGATGTATAAAGAACAATTGGCGCAACTTGCTGAGTTATTGAATAATGAACAATGGCTCGAAGCGGCTGATGGCGTACGAAAATTAAAGTTTATTGTAAAATTGCGTGATGAAGTTGAGCGCCTTGAAGAGTCGCTATTCGATTAATCATCCACATGCGTTATTTAGATAGGAATGACAATGGCACTGTTACAGATTGCTGAACCGGGTCAAAGTGCTGCACCGCATCAACACAAGTTGGCGGTGGGTATAGATCTAGGTACAACTAATTCACTTGTTGCTGCAGTACGCAGTGGCGTTGCAGAAACATTAAATGATGCAGAGGGGCGTGCTATTTTACCTTCTGTTGTTCATTTCGGTGACAATGAAGTCCTAACCGGTGATGCAGCCCGCGCTTTCGCTCAACAAGATCCAACCAATACTATTTTATCAGTTAAACGTCTAATGGGACGTTCACTGGCTGATATTGAGCAACGTTACCCGCAACTACCATACCAATTTGAAGCATCGGATAATGGATTACCTCAGCTTATTACGCGTAGTGGCAATGTAAACCCTGTTCAGGTATCTGCTGAAATTCTTAAATCATTAAGTCAACGTGCGGTTGATACGCTGGGTGGTGATCTTGAAGGTGTGGTGATTACGGTCCCTGCTTATTTTGATGATGCGCAACGTGCAGGCACAAAAGATGCAGCGAAATTAGCTAACCTTAATGTGCTTCGTTTACTTAATGAACCAACAGCTGCCGCGATTGCCTATGGCTTAGATTCAGGTCAAGAAGGTGTGATTGCTGTCTACGATTTAGGTGGTGGTACGTTTGATATTTCTATTTTACGTCTTTCTAAAGGTGTATTTGAGGTATTAGCGACGGGCGGTGACTCGGCATTAGGTGGTGATGACTTTGATCACTTGTTAGCAACGTGGATCTTAGAACAAGCGGGTTATACTGAGGTACTTACAGCGCAGCAACGTCGTGCGCTACAAGACACGGCACAAGCGGCAAAAGTGGCGTTGACTGATGCTGATAGCGTTGATCTTGATGTCTTAGGTTGGCAAGGTCAGATTAGCCGTGAGCAGTTCGATGCACTTATTCAACCATTAGTGAAAAAAACACTGATGGCGTGTCGCCGTGCATTAAAAGATGCTGATATAACCACTGATGAAGTCATTGAAACAGTGATGGTTGGTGGTTCAACACGCGTACCATTGGTTCGGAATATGGTCGGCAACTACTTCGGTAAAACACCGTTAACCTCTATCGATCCTGATGAAGTTGTTGCGATTGGTGCTGCTATTCAAGCTGACATTTTGGTGGGCAATAAGCCTGATTCTGATATGTTATTGCTTGATGTGATCCCACTGTCACTAGGTATTGAAACGATGGGAGGCATGATTGAGAAAATTATTCCTCGTAATACGACGATTCCTGTTGCTCGTGCACAAGAGTTTACCACGTTTAAAGATGGCCAAACGGCAATGTCCGTTCACGTTGTACAAGGTGAGCGTGAAATGGTCAGTGATTGTCGTTCACTAGCACGATTTACCCTACGTGGTATTCCTGCGATGGCTGCGGGTGCTGCTCATATTCGTGTCACTTACCAAGTTGATGCTGATGGTTTATTGTCAGTAACAGCAATGGAAAAGAGTAGTGGCGTACAGTCTTCTATCCAAGTTAAACCATCGTATGGCTTATCTGAAGATGAAATTGCGACTATGCTTCGTGATTCAATGACCTATGCACAAGATGATAAAGATGCACGTGCATTGGCAGAACAGCAAGTGGAAGCAGATCGTGTTTTAGAAGGGTTAATCGCAGCACTTGCCGCTGATGGTGATACCTTATTGAGCACACAAGAGCGTGCCGAATTAGAAACAGTAATGATGGAACTAGTTCAATTGCGTCAGGGATCAGATTCTCGCGCTATTGAAGCTGGAATTAAGAAAACAGATAAAGCGAGCCAAGAATTTGCTTCTCGTCGAATGGATAAGTCTATTCGTCAAGCATTGGCTGGCCAATCTATTGATGAGGTTTAAGCATGCCTAAGATTGTTGTACTTCCCCACGAAGAGCTATGCCCTGAAGGTGCAGTATTAGAAGCAGAGTCAGGTGAGACAGTGCTTGATGTTGCACTACGTAATGGTATTGGAATTGAACATGCGTGTGAAAAGTCTTGTGCATGTACTACGTGTCACGTTGTGATTCGTGAAGGTTTTGATTCATTAAATGAAAGTGATGAACTAGAAGATGACATGCTTGATAAAGCATGGGGGCTAGAGCCTGAATCACGTCTAGGTTGTCAGGCTCGAGTCGCTGATGAAGATTTAGTGGTTGAAATTCCACGCTATACGCTAAATCTTGCCTCTGAGGCTGCGCACTAATTATAAAAAAGGTTACCATTAGGTAGCCTTTTTTTTCATCTCAGCGTTGTTATTATTATATCTGTCAATATATAAGAGGGTATTTCGATGAGCTTGAAATGGATTGATTCGCTCGATATTGCTATTGAGCTATGTGAACAGCACCCTGATGTTGATCCCAAAACAATTCGCTTTACTGATCTTAGTGAATGGGTGCAAGCATTGGATGATTTTGATGATGATCCTAACCACTGCAGTGAAAGAGTGTTAGAAGCCATTCAAATGTGTTGGATTGAAGAAGCAGACGAATAAACGGTTGTAATAGAGTAAGCATCTAATTGATTGTCGAAACAATTGAATTAGGTGCTTTTTTTGTTTTTATTCGTAGATAAATATTTTTAAATCTAATTGCAATCAGCGGACTTTACCCCCATAACTATTTATCTATAACGCATGTATTTGTTTAACACTGCGCAGTTGCTACATTCAAGGAGCTTTTAATGTCGACTATCATGGCTGTTTCTCTCACCCAACAAGCAGCGAATGCACAATGGGGTGCCAATGCCTTACTTAGCTTTAGTGCTGAAGGTGCTGTTATTCATTTAATGGAAAATGAGCAACTTGCTAATATCCAACGCGCAGCCCGTCGTTTAGATACTCAGGGTATCAAACAGGTAGAACTTTCAGGTGAAGGCTGGGATTTAGATCGAACGTGGGCATTTATCCAAGGACATCGTACATCTAAGCCTGGTAACAGTGTGGTTTGGTCGGCGTTAAATGAGACAGATGAAACGGAATTACAAGCACGAATCAAAGCGACTGAGTGGGTACGTGAAATTATTAACCAGCCAGCAGATGTAGTTCGCCCGTCACAGTTAGCGACACGTGCTGGTGAATTTATTAAATCGTTAGCACCAGAACATGTAACTTATAAGATCATCAAAGGCAATGATTTATTGGATGAAGGTTGGAACGGTATCCATGCTGTAGGTCGTGGATCTGAGCATCGTCCAGCGATGCTTCGCCTAGATTATAATCCAACAGGTGATGCTAATGCGCCAGTGTTTGCATGTTTAGTTGGTAAAGGGATCACATTTGATTCAGGTGGCTACAGTATAAAACCCTCAGCGGGTATGACGGCGATGAAAGCCGATATGGGGGGGGCAGCATTAGCGACCGGTGGTTTAGCATTAGCGATGGCGCGAGGTTTAAACAAGCGTATTAAGCTGGTGCTATGTTGTGCTGAAAATATGATCTCAGGTCGTGCATTAAAACTTGGCGATATCATTAAATATAAAAACGGTACGACAGTCGAGATTTTAAACACGGATGCCGAAGGACGTTTAGTCTTGGCTGATGGTTTAATTTACGCGAACAGTCAAAACCCTGAATTAGTGATTGATTGTGCAACATTAACAGGTGCAGCCAAAATGGCGCTTGGTAATGATTACCATGCGTTACTAAGCTTTGATGCGGAATTGTCTCATACTGCATTAACAGCAGCGGCAGAAGAAAATGAAGGTATGTGGCCGTTACCACTTGCCGATCTTCATCGTAACATGTTGCCATCAAATTATGCCGATCTTGCCAATATCTCAAGTGGTGATTTTATGCCTGGTGCAAGTACTGCAGCAGCATTCCTTTCTTACTTCGTTGATGATTATAAAAAAGGCTGGATGCACATTGATGCCAGCGGTACCTTCCGTAAAAGTGCTAATGATCAGTGGTCAGCTGGTGCAACAGGTATGGGTGTAAGAACACTTGCAAGCATCCTAACTAAATAAGTTCCGTTTCAAAATTAAAAGCCTTCTTACGATAAGAAGGCTTTTTGCATTATCAGAATAAGAAAGGAAGACTTCATTATGCTCAATGTTTATTTATCAACTGAAGAGTCCAACGGTCCTTGGGGATTAAATTCGCTACTAAGCTATCAATCAGATAGCGCGACGGTTCATTATCGCAGTGATTTTCCATTACGTCGTATTCAGCAGGCTGGTCGTCAAATTCAATCACAAGGTGCACAAGCTGTACGTTTAGTGGGTGACGGTTGGAACTATGAGCGTCAATGGGCGTTTTACTGTGGTTTTGCAGCAACGATTACACCAGTAGAAATTCAATGGGCCTCCATTGATGAAGATGAATTAGAGCTGTTAAATGCTCGTCGTCATTGCTCTGACTGGCTACGTAAAACAGTTAACGCGACACCTGAAGAGATGTCACCTGAGAAGTTAGCCCATGAAGCAACTTGTTTTCTAAAAAAAATCGGTGGTGACAATATTCATGCACAACAAATTGTGGGCGATGAACTATTAGCTGATGGTTGGGTAGGAATATACAATGTTGGTCGCGGTAGTGTGCGACCACCTGTAATGCTTGAAGTGGATTACAATCCTACTGGCGATCCTGAAGCGCCAGTATCGGCTTGTTTAGTCGGTAAAGGGATCACTTTTGATTCTGGTGGCTACAGTTTAAAACCTAGCGCAGGCATGGTTGCGATGAAGTGCGATATGGGTGGGGCTGCAACGGTTACTGCGGCATTAGGTTATGCGATAGAGCAAGGGCTAGGTCAACGTGTGAAGTTGATCCTATGCTGTGCTGAAAACCTCGTATCAGGTAACGCTTATAAGCTTGGTGATGTGATAAGTTATAAAAATGGTGTTACGGTGGAAATAGTTAACACTGATGCTGAAGGGCGCTTAGTGTTAGCTGATGGTTTAATTGCAGCTTCTGCGACAGGCGCACCACTGATTATTGATGCTGCGACGTTAACAGGCGCAGCAATGGTTGCAGTAGGTAGCGACTATAATGCAATTTTTGGTTTAGATAAGCCATTATTACAACAAGCACAGCAGTTATCCGAGCTAGTAAATGAGCCCGCATGGCCATTACCATTAGAAAAATGGCATCAGGAATATTGCCCGTCACCTTATGCTGACACCGCGAATAGCCGTGTACAAAAAGGTGGTGGTATGGGAGGCGCATCCAATGCCGCAGCGTTTTTGTCCCGCTTTGTTGACACTGAAAATAGTCGTTGGATCCATTTTGATTTAGCGGCATGTTTCCGTGATGGCGGAGATCCGCGTTGGGCTGCTGGCGCGACAGGGTTAGGTCTTGCTAATATTGCAGGTTTGTTGCTGTAACTTAAATTCATGAATTTGTTTTTGGCTCGCAGAAAGCAATAAGACTCAAAAGGAAAATATAATAATGACAATCGAAAGAACTTTCTCAATTGTAAAACCAGATGCGGTTAAACGTAATTTGATTGGTGCAATCTATCAGCGTTTTGAAAATGCAGGTTTGAATATTGTTGCGGCTAAAATGTTGCATTTAGACAGTGCGAAAGCGCAAGGTTTTTATGCAGAGCATGAAGGTAAACCTTTCTTTGATGATTTAGTGGCATTTATGACATCAGGTCCTGTCATGGTTCAAGTACTTGAAGGTGAAAATGCGATTACACGTTACCGTGAGTTGATGGGTAAAACTAACCCTGAAGAAGCGGCTTGTGGCACTATCCGTAGTGACTTTGCATTAAGTATGCGTCATAACTCAGTACATGGTTCAGATAGTCCTGAATCTGCTGCGCGTGAAATTACATACTTCTTTGCTGAAGATGAAATTTGCCCACGAGGTGAATAAAGGTTTTAATTTTATGAGTATTCAGTGAGTGGTATTAATGCGAAGCACTGAAAAAATAGATTAATCATATTATTAACGGGAAGTATTGACTTCCCGTTGTTGTATCTAGCGTTTTGAAATTGGCAACACTAAAATAACCATAGAGTCTAGGTGTGGAAACCATGCCATAAAGTCTGTACAATTTCGCGCCTTAAACCCGAGATAACTAAGCCATCGATAGAGCTTGGTTATTAAGGCGCAGCAATAGTCATTTTTAGTGAGGCACCAACCGATGACAACTGTCAAAATCAATCTGCTGGATTTCGATCGCAAAGGTCTGCGTAAATACTTTGCCGAAGAACTTAATGAGAAGCCATTCCGTGCAGATCAGATCATGAAATGGATTTATCATTTCGGTTGTGATGACTTCGATCAAATGACCAATATTAATAAAAAATTACGTGAAAAATTAAAGCGTGTCGCTGAAATTCGTGCGCCGCATGTATCTGAAGCTCAGTACTCAACGGATGGTACGATTAAATGGGCGATGCGTGTTGGCGATCAAGATGTTGAAACCGTTTATATTCCTGATGAAGATCGCGCGACTTTATGTGTTTCTTCACAAGTTGGCTGTGCATTAGAATGTAAGTTCTGTTCAACAGCACAACAAGGCTTCAACCGTAACTTACGTGTATCAGAAATTATTGGTCAGGTATGGCGTGCTGCAAAAGAAGTCGGTATTCAAAAAGACACCGGTCGTCGTCCAATCACCAACATCGTAATGATGGGAATGGGTGAGCCATTATTGAACATGAAAAACCTGATCCCTGCATTAGAAATCATGCTTGATGATTTAGGTTTTGGTTTATCTAAGCGTCGCGTTACAGTTTCAACCTCGGGTGTTGTATCAGGCCTTGAGCAAATGATTGATACAATTGATGTTGCTTTAGCTATTTCATTGCATGCACCAACGGATGAGCTGCGCTCTCAAATCATGCCAATCAATGATCGTTGGAATATTGAAACATTTTTAGATGTTGTTCGTCGTTATGTGAATTCAACGAATGCGAACCGTGGTCGAGTAACGGTAGAATACGTATTGTTAGATCATGTTAATGATGACATGGAGCATGCTCGTCAATTAGCGAAAGTATTAAAAGATACGCCAGCAAAAATTAACTTAATTCCGTTTAACCCGTACCCTGGCTCACCATATAAAAAGCCAAGTAATTCTCGTATTGATCGTTTTATGAAAACACTGATGGAATACGATTTCACAGTAACGGTTCGTAAGACTCGTGGTGATGATATTGATGCGGCTTGTGGTCAGTTAGTCGGGGATGTTATTGACCGTACTAAGCGTACCCAAGCAAAATTGAATACGGGTGAACAAATTGCAGTAAAAGCGGTCTAAAATCAGGCTACTATAAATAACTGCGCAATTTCACATGGATGTTGAGGTGAGCGAAAATGGTACGATGGAGCGTGTATCCACTGTTGTCATGCCTATTATTTACAGGCTGTGCCACAGTTGATGTGGTCGATAATGGTAAAGAATTTGATGCCAAAGCAGCCTCAGAAGCGAGATTGAACCTAGGGCTAAATTATTTAAAAGATGGTCAGTGGGAGCGTGCACGAGAAAATTTGGAAATAGCATTAAGGTATGATCCTAATTACTACCGTGCACAAATTTCAATGGCTTATTATTATCAAAAAGTTGGTGAAAAAGACGCTGCAGAGAAAATGTACCGAAAAGCATTAAAACATTCGCCTAAAAATGGCGATGTTTTGAATAACTATGGTGTATTCTTGTGTAGTGAAGGGCGCTATGATGAAGCCATTGCCGCTTTTGTTAAAGCGATTGAACAACCTTATTATTATCTGATTTCGGCAAGTTATGAAAATGCAGGCTTATGTAGTCGTAAACAAGGTAATTTAGAAGCAGCGACGGGTTATTTTGAAAATGCGCTTTCCCATGACCCGTACCGACCGAGATCTATGTTGCAACTGGCGCAAGTTGAAATTGAATCTAACAATTTTAAAGATGCTCGCGTACAGTTATTCAAATTTAATAAGAGATATGGGTACACAGCAGACAGTTTGTGGTTGCTCATTCAGTTGGAAAGACAAGCTGGACGTTTAACGCAGTCAAAAAAGTACGCTATTTTGCTGAAAGAGAAATACCCAGATTCTCTGCAATATCAGAATTATTTGGCCAATGAATACTGAAAATAATGAAGAACAAAAAATAACAGAAGGAACACAGCTTCCAGGTGACGTACTCCGTCAAGCTAGAGAGCAACTAGGCTATTCACAAAAGGATATTGCGAACCGTTTGAGGTTGCGACTTTCTGTTATTGATAACATAGAAAATAATCGATTTGACCAAGCCCAATTAGCCACGTTTACACGTGGCTATGTGCGTTCATATGCAAAATATGTCGGTTTGGAAGAAGAAGCTGTATTAGCCTTGCTTGACAAATGTGGACACACCAAGCCAAAAGCGCAAGAAATGCAAAGCTTTTCACGTCGAACGAAACGTGAAGCACATGATAGTCGCATTATGGGATTAACATGGATTCTTGCTGCTGTTTTTGTTGGTGTAACCGCTGTTTGGTGGTGGCAAAATATTCATTTAGAACAAGCGCCAGTTGCTACAACAACTACAGCAGATCAAACCGCGGCTCATGAAAAGCAAGAGCAGGGCTCTGATGAAACGATAGTAACGACATTAAATGGTGATGATGCATCAATTAGTGCGACTCAACCAGCAACAGTCGATACCGATGTGGATCACTCAGCATCAACTAGTACAGAACAAAAAAACGCCGCATCGGCAACATCTGCTGATGCTGTGACAGATTCATCTCCAACAACCGCATCGACGGCTGCAACGGGTACTACAGCGGAAGTGTCAACAACGCCTGCTGAGAATGCTGAAACAGCCGCAACATCAGTATCAACAGCCACTGATACAACTGCTAATGCTGAAACAATAGCGAATGTAACACCTGTCGTTGATGCAACTGCACCACAGTTACAGTTAAAGTTTTCAGCTGATTGTTGGATAGATGTGCGTGATGCAACGGGTAAACAATTAGAGTCTGGTATCAAGAAAGCTGGTCAAGTATTAGATTTAGAAGGTAAAGCACCATTTCGTGTTCGACTTGGTGCACCTGGTGCCGTTAAAATTAATATTAAAGGTCAACCTTTTGATTTAAGTCGTTACTCCGCGTCTAAGCCAGTAACACTTAAGCTACCGCAGTAATGTAGAGAAAGAGCAATGCATAACGAATCACCAATTATACGCCGTCAATCGAGCCGAATTTATGTCGGTAATGTTCCTATTGGCGATGGTGCACCTATCGCCGTTCAGTCGATGACCAATACTCGTACAACAGATATCGAAGCGACTGTTGCACAGATCAAGGCATTAGAAAAAGTTGGTGCTGATATTGTACGTGTCTCTGTACCAACGATGGATGCCGCGGAAGCTTTTAAATTGATCAAGCAACAAGTGAATATTCCGCTGGTTGCTGATATTCATTTTGATTACCGCATTGCACTTAAAGTGGCAGAATACGGTGTGGATTGTTTACGTATTAACCCTGGTAATATTGGTCGTGAAGATCGTATTCGATCTGTGGTTGAATGTGCTCGTGATAAAAACATTCCTATCCGTATTGGCGTAAATGGAGGTTCTCTTGAAAAAGAGATCCAGCAAAAATACGGTGAACCGACACCTGAAGCTTTGGTCGAGTCAGCAATGCGTCATGTGGAAATATTAGACCGTTTGAACTTTGACCAATTTAAAGTCAGCGTAAAAGCGTCAGATGTTTTCCTTGCTGTTGAGTCATACCGTCAGCTTGCGAAGCAAATTATTCAACCCCTTCACCTTGGTATTACCGAAGCTGGTGGTGCTCGTGCTGGCTCGGTTAAATCAGCCGTAGGTTTAGGCATGCTTCTATCAGAAGGTATTGGTGATACGTTACGTATCTCGCTTGCAGCTGATCCTGTTGAAGAAATCAAAGTTGGTTTTGATATATTAAAATCATTACGCATTCGTTCTCGTGGCATCAACTTTATTGCTTGTCCAACATGTTCACGTCAAGAGTTCGATGTTATCGGTACGGTAAACGAGTTAGAACAACGTTTAGAAGATATCGTTGTTCCAATGGATGTTTCAGTGATTGGTTGTGTGGTTAATGGCCCTGGTGAAGCAGAAGCGTCTCACTTAGGCATTGCTGGCGGTAACCGTAAGAGTGCTTTTTATGAAGACGGTATTCGTCAAAAAGAGCGATTTGATAACGACAATGTGATTGATCAGCTTGAGAGTAAAATTCGAGCAAAGGCATCAATGTTAGATCAAAACAACCGCATTGATGTAAAACAACAAGATATATAATCAAAAAACCATGCTCATATCGGTGAGCATGGTTCACTATTTCAAAAAGAAATTATATATTCGATTCTAATACCCAGCGGTTAACGAGAATAAACGTGGCGAAACAAATTCAAGCAATTCGAGGCATGAACGATTGCCTTCCAACACAATCTCCACTTTGGCAGAAAGTCGAAGGTACAGTTAAACAAGTGATCAGTGCATACGGTTACAATGAAGTTCGTATGCCGATTGTTGAATCAACACATTTGTTTAAACGTGCTATCGGTGAAGTGACAGACGTTGTTGAAAAGGAAATGTACACTTTTGAAGACCGTAACGGTGATAGCTTAACGCTACGTCCTGAAGGGACTGCGGGATGTGTACGTGCTGGTATTCAAAATGGTTTACTATATAACCAAGAACAGCGTCTTTGGTACATTGGTCCCATGTTCCGTCATGAGCGCCCTCAAAAAGGCCGTTACCGTCAATTCCACCAAGTCGGTGTAGAAGTCTTTGGTCTTAATGGCCCTGATATTGACGCTGAATTGATCATGATGACATCACGTCTATGGCGTGAACTTGGTATTAATGAGCACGTACGTTTAGAGTTAAACTCAATAGGTTCACTCGAAGCGCGTGCAGAATACCGTAAAGCTTTAATCGCATTTTTAGAGCAACACTTAGATGTGCTTGATGAAGATGCAAAACGCCGTATGTACACCAATCCATTACGCGTTTTAGATACTAAGAATGCAGCAATTCAAGAAATTCTAGAAGATGCACCTAAACTTTCAGAGTACTTAGATCTAGAGTCTAAAGAACACTTTGCTGGTTTATGTGAACTATTAGACGCTGCTGGCATCAAATATCAAGTAAATGAACGTCTTGTACGTGGTTTAGATTATTATAACCGTACTGTATTTGAATGGATCACAGAGAGCCTTGGTTCACAAGGCACTGTTTGTGGTGGTGGTCGTTATGATGGTCTAGTTGAACAACTAGGCGGTAAAGCGACACCTTCAGTTGGTTTTGCGATGGGGCTTGAGCGTCTAGTATTACTAATGGAAGCATTAGAAAAAGATGAGGTTCGTCGTTCTGTAGATGTATACATGGTTACAGCTGGTGAAGGCACATTAGCTGCGGGTATGAAGTTAGCTGAAAAACTACGTACTGAAGTACCAGGTTTACGAGTGATGACTAACTTTGGTGGTGGTAACTTCAAGAAGCAATTTAAGCGTGCTGACAACGTTGGTGCCGCGGTTGCATTAGTTCTTGGAGAAAATGAAATAGCTGAAAACTCCGTAGTAGTAAAAGATTTACACGGCGGTGAGCAGACGACCATGGCACAGGATGAGGTTGCCGCGAAGCTGGCAGCATTGATTTAAGAGAGGACAGGAAGTGAACGACTACGCCACAGAAGAACAACAGGTTGAAGCGATTAAATCGTGGTGGCAAGAAAACGGCAAAGCCGTTGTTCTAGGTGCCGTGATTGGTTTAGGTGGTCTTTGGGGCTGGCGTTACTACCAGTCTGAAGTACATGTTGCAAAACACGTTGCATCTGACACCTATACACAAGTTGTTTCTGCGCTTGATGAAAACAGCAAAGACGCAGTCGCTGAAGCAAAAACGTTTATTGATGCGAATAAAGATAGTCAATATGCGGTACTGACAGCACTACAGCTAGCGAAAGTTCAGGTAGATAATAAAGATCTGGACGGTGCGGTTGAGCAACTTCAGTGGGTGATTAATCACACTAAAGATGACGCTATTTTGCCATTGGCAACAACACGTTTAGCTCGTATTTATGCTGAGCAACAAAAATTTGATGAAGCATTAGCTGAGCTTAAAAAAGTAACAGTGCCAAGCTGGAAGTCAAAAGTTGCTGAACTGCGTGGTGATATCCTGTTACAAAAAGGTGATATCACTGGTGCACGTGAAGCATATGTAGAAGCTCAGCAGGAAGGTTCGTCACCTGCGCTGCAAATGAAACTTGATGATTTAGCGCAATAAGGCAGATGATGATGCATAAGGTGTTAAAACGTGTTTTGGCCGTTGCTGTTGCAGTAAGCGTGCTATCGGGTTGTGCAAGTGAAGTCGATTCAATTCAAATGGCGCCATTGCCAAAGGTTGATAATACTTTCACACCAAAAACAGATTGGAGCCGTAGCGTAGGTAACGGTGTTTCTGGTTATTACTCAAAACTCACCCCCGTTGTTGGGCTAGATAAAGTGTACGTTGCAGATCGTAATGGTTTAATCGAAGCACTGAATCCAGCAAATGGTAAAGTTGAATGGAAAACTGATCTAGAAAAAGACAGCAGCGCGTTGTTGACTGGTGGACTTGTTTTAGGTGATGGTAAACTGTTCGTCGGTACAGCCAATGCAAAAGTCATTGCACTTGATGCAGAGACGGGTAAGGAAGTATGGCGTACCACTGTCGCTGGTGAAGTTCTGTCAAAACCACTTGTTTCTGATGGCTTAGTTGTTGTTAATACCAGCTTGGGTGTGCTGCAAGCACTTGATGCTGAAACGGGCGTTTCTAAATGGCAAGTCAGCAATGAAGTTCCAACCTTGACATTACGAGGTGATAGTTCACCGGTTGCTGTTTCTGGTGGTGTGTTCTGGGGCTTAGCGAATGGACGTATAGCTGGCGCATTAATGTCTGATGGACGTATGTTGTGGCAACAATTGATTGCGTCACCAAAAGGTTCAACAGAAATTGATCGTTTAGTTGACGTTGATGCGTCACCAGTTATTGATGGCGATCGTTTATATGCTGTTGGTTATAATGGCACATTAGTATCGATCGATCTTCGTTCTGGTCAGATCGCATGGAAACGTAACTATTCGTCAGCAACTGACTTTGTTATTGATGGTAGTGAGCTATTCTTAGTAACAGCGAAAGATCATATTGTTGCTGTTGATGCGCGTAGTGGTACAGAGCTATGGCAGAACACTGATTTACAATATCGCCAGCTAAGTGCGCCTGCTGTGATTGATGGTTATTTAGTTGTGGGTGATGCTGAAGGTTACTTACACTGGCTTGATACCCAAAGTGGCGAGTTTGTTTCTCAAGAATCAGTCGACGGTAGTGGTATTGCTGTACCGCCTGTTGCACTAGACGATAATGGCTTTATTGTTGTAACCCGAGATGGTGAAATCAACAAAATGCAAATACCGCAATAAAACGGTATAATGTCGCTAGATTAATTTGTCGGCTCCAGCTGCGATACGTAGTTGGAGCCGTTGTTGTTATATCCGTTGAATATATTATTGTCGGATGAAGGTTCTCAGAAATGTGAACTGGAGGCAAGAATGAACGGTAAAAATGTCAATAAGACTATGAAAAGTAAGAGGTAGTTATGATTCCTGTTGTTGCCCTAGTCGGGCGCCCGAACGTGGGTAAATCGACGCTATTTAATCGTCTTACTCGCACAAGGGATGCACTTGTTGCTGACTTTCCTGGCTTAACTAGGGATCGTAAATACGGTAGAGCAGAGCTAGAAGAGCATGAATTCATTGTTATCGATACCGGTGGTATTGATGGTACTGAGGAAGGCGTTGAAACAAAAATGGCTGAACAGTCATTAGCAGCGATTGAAGAAGCTGATGTTGTTCTGTTCCTAGTAGATGGTCGTGCTGGTTTAACTGCCGCAGACGAAGCAATTGCTAAGCACTTACGTAGCCGTCAAAAACCAACGTTCCTTGTGGTAAACAAGGTTGATGGTATTGATGCAGATAGTGCTTGTGCTGAATTCTGGCGTTTAGGCGTTGATGCAATGTACCAAATTGCAGCAACTCAAAACCGTGGTGTTACTGCATTGATGGAGCGCGCATTAGCACCGTTCTCTGACAAACTGAATGCAGAGCTTGCAGAAGAAGGTGAAGAGCAAGAACTTCAACTTGAAGATCTCACATCGGTTGAAGATATTGAGAAAGCAAACCTTTCTGAAGCGGATGCGGAAGCTGCCTATAAGCGTCTTCAAGAGCAGCCAATTAAGCTTGCAATTATTGGTCGTCCAAACGTAGGTAAATCAACACTAACAAACCGTATTTTAGGTGAAGAACGTGTTGTTGTTTACGATATGCCAGGAACAACGCGTGACTCTATTTACATTCCAATGGAACGTGATGGTCAAGAGTACGTATTGATCGATACTGCGGGTATCCGTCGTCGTAAGAACATGCACCAAGCGGTTGAGAAATTCTCAGTTATTCAAACGTTAAAAGCGGTTGAAGATGCTAACGTTGTATTGTTGATTATCGATGCTCGTGAAAACATTTCAGATCAAGATCTAAGCTTATTAGGTTTTGCGCTAAATGCAGGCCGTTCATTAGTGATTGCTGTGAACAAGTGGGATGGTTTAGATAACGAAGTGAAAGAGCGTGTTAAGTCTGAACTTGACCGTCGTTTAGGCTTCGTTGACTTTGCGCGTATTCACTTTATTTCAGCACTTCACGGTACCGGTGTTGGTCACTTGTATGAGTCAGTGATTGAAGCATACCAGTCTGCAACTAAGCGTATTAGTACTTCGCTACTAACGCGTATTATGCAAATGGCACAAGATGATCACCAGCCACCAATGATCCGTGGTCGTCGTGTGAAGCTTAAGTATGCGCACGCCGGTGGTTATAACCCACCGATCATTGTCGTTCACGGTAACCAAGTTAATGATCTTCCGGGTTCATATAAGCGTTACCTAATGAACTACTACCGTAAGTCATTAGAAATGATGGGGACACCGATTCGCATTCAATTCCAGAATAGCGAAAACCCATTTGAGACTAAAAAGCAGAAGCTAACTGTTTCTCAAGAACGCCAACGTAAACGTCTAACGAATGTACTGCGCGATCGTAAGAAGTAATATTTTACGATAAATAAATACGAAAAAGCCCGATACGTGAACTCTTAGAGTTAAAAGCGTATCGGGCTTTTTGCTATTTATACTTTATCGAATTAATACATCAAAGAGTAAAGCTGACGGCGGTAAGAGGCTGCAATTGGATTGCCTTGACCTAATGCTGCAAGAATATCCATCATGGTTTTCTTTGCATTACCATCTGAGAAGTTCATGTCTTTACGTAAAATTGCAATCAATAACTCTAGCGCTTCTTCATTACGGTTTACTTGGCTGTATTGCACGGCGAGTTCATAACGTAATTCAACATTGTCAGGTTCGGACGCTAGTTTCTGTTCTAGTTGTTGGATCTCTGGCGAGTTACCCGCTTGCTTGTGTAATTCTAATTTAGCGACCAAGCCTTTGTATTGTGCATCCTGATCTTGCATTGGGATTGTCGCAAGAATCGGCTCGGCCTCATCAAATAAAGCGGTTTCAATCAGGCACTCTGCAATAGCGAGTTTTACTAAGCTATCGTTAGGAAGTTGTGCTGACAGTTGACGCAGTAGCGGTAGAGCTTGAGCGTATTCTTTATTATCAACTAATACCAATGCCTGTTTTAATGCCAGCTCTTCTTGGCTTGGTAGATGACGAGTTAGCATTTCACGTAATGTTTGCTCTGTTTGTGGCCCTGCAGAGCCATCAGCAGGTTGACCATCTTTAAACAGAGCAACAGTAGGTAAACCACGGACACCGAACTGAGAAGCGACCATTTGTTGGGTTTCACAGTTTAGTGAAGCAAGGATAAATTGTCCTTGGTATTCACGAGCCAGTTTTTCTAGCGTTGCATTCACTTCTAGCGTTTCAGGCATCGATGGCGCCCAAAAACTGATCACAACAGGTGTTTGCATCGATTGCTCGATAACCTGTTGCAGATTTTGTTCATTAATTTCTAGCGCAGTATTTTGGTACATGTAATTCGATCCGTTGACTATTTGAAAGGCTATACCAAATATATGGGGATGAATCGATGTGGATCAAGTTGAGGTAATGAAACAGAAATTAGTAAGTGTTTAAAAAACGAGAAAGAACAGTATTAATTACCGAATACCAGCAAAAGCACTAACGTGATACACGCGCATAGTAAGTTAATTTGGCGCAATGTCATATATACACCTTAAACGTAATGAAGAAAGAGCTAAGTTTGATAATTAGCTTAAGTTATGGGATCACATTACATTTGTTATATGACAATAATATTACGTTTTATAGAAAATGTAATATTGGGTGATATTCTTAACTGGAGTAAGTGTTTTTTTATGTTTAGTGGTTATAAATCAGCATATTAATCATCATTGATTTTATAAATGTTGTTTTTATCACCACTTTTATAAGGTGAGAAAACTGCCTAAAAGCGATGGGTTTTAAGCAGGTTTCTTCTTTATTAATTGCTTTTTATCAGCAACTTATCAAGAAATCTTGTTGGTAGGATACGACGTAAGAAACCAAAAATATAAGTCGGTTGTGTCACGTAATAGCGTGATTTTGGGCGAGAGCTATTAATGATGTCCAATAGTGGTCGTAATACTGCATCAGGGTTTAAAGTAAATTTGTTGGTTACCTTTTCTTTACCAAGGCGAGAGAGGGTGTCTTGGTAGTTGTCATAATGGCGAGAGTTGTTCATATCAATATGACGTTCAAACATGCGTTTTGCGTTAGCGCGAAATTGGCTTTCAATTGGTCCTGGCTCGATCAAAGAAATACTAATCGGCGTATTGTCTAACTCTAAACGTAAGGTATCGGTATAGCCTTCAATTGCAAATTTACTGGCGTTATATGCGCCGCGATATTTCATGGCGACTAATCCCAGTACTGAGCTGTTTTGTACAATTTTACCGTGACCTTGGGTAAGCATCAGTGGGATGACTTGCTTAGTTAGCTCGTGCCAGCCAAAGAAGTTCGCTTCAAATTGTTCACGTAGAGCTGAGGTCGGTAAATCTTCTAATGCGCCGGGTTGTCCGTAAGCGGCATTATTAAATAACACATCTAATTTTCCGCCAGTGATGGCTAGTGCTTGGCTTAAACCTTCTGTGATGGATGACTCTGAAGTGACATCCAATTGAACGCAACGAATACCTTCTTGATTGAGCCTTTCTACATCCTCTGATTTTCGACAACTAGCAACAACGTTAAAGCCTTGCTCGGTCAGTGTTTTTGCGCAGTAATAGCCAATACCAGAGCTACACCCTGTAATTAAAATAGATTGTGTCACTGTGAGCTTTCCTTGTTGAGATAAGGTTGAAGATGCTTTGCCATAAATTGAGCGATCAGTGGCTGTGCTTGTGCGGTTGGGTGAAGGCCATCTTTCATCATTAATTCTGGCTTTACAATAATATCGATTAGAAAAAACGGCAATAAAGGCACATTGGTGTCTTCACTTAATGATGGGTAAGTATTACGAAACAGTTCGTTATAACGTTTACCATAATTGGGTGGGACTTCAATTTGCATTAATAGTGGCTGCGATCCCACTTTTTGGATCTCATTGATCATTTGGCTAAGGTTATTACGTAATATTTTAGGATGAAACCCACGTAAGCCATCATTCGCACCTAATTCGATTAAAACAAAATCAGGCTTATGCTGTTCCAATAATGCTGGTAATCGTGCCAACCCATTACCACTGGTATCGCCAGAGATACTCGCATTCACAATGGTCGTTGGTTGTTTTTGCTGTTCTAACAGTGGCGGCAGTAGTGCAGGCCAGCTTTTCTCTGCTGGCATCTGATAACCAGCACTGAGGCTATCGCCAAGAACTAACAGTGTTTGACTCAATGCGGTGGATGAAAACACCAGCATCAACAATGAAAGGATTCGTATCATGTCTGTCTCCGTAATTAAGGCACACTCTGTTTCAAAACAAGTCACGACTACCTTGTCGCCTATGACTATTTTGCAGGATGTTTCGCTTGAGGTCGAGCAAGGAGAGTCTATTGCCCTTGTCGGTGTCTCTGGCGCGGGTAAATCAACCTTGATGACATTACTGGCGGGGCTCGATGTACCAACACAAGGTGAAATAGAGCTACTTGGTCATAACCTTTCTACGTTAGATGATGAACAACGCGCTCAATTACGTAGTGAATCTATTGGTTTCGTGTTTCAAAACTTCCTGTTACTACCGACCTTAAATGCACTCGAGAACGTCACGTTACCGTGTTTGATCCAAGATAATGAGGTGGATGTTGAGCGAGCAAAAGAATTGCTTGCTGTTGTTGGTTTGAAAGGGCGAGAAACTCACTTACCGAGTCAGTTATCCGGTGGTGAACAACAACGCGTCGCGTTAGCTCGCGCTTTTATGATCAAACCGAAAATTTTGTTTGCTGATGAGCCAACAGGAAACCTCGATCAGCATACCGCAGCCATGGTTATTGAGCTGTTGTTTGAGCTTAATAAAAACAGTGGCACAACACTGGTGCTTGTCACCCATGACGATACATTAGCGGCTCGTTGCGATCGAATTATGCGATTAGATAACGGCAAACTCGCGAGGGATGAACGTCATGCAGAGTGATTCACTTTCGATGAAAAAACGTCCGTTCTTTTTACGTTGGGCGTGGCGTGAAATCCGACAAGGTCAGTTGTGGTTAGTCACCTTAGCGCTGAGCTTAATTATAGCTTGCGTATTTGCGTTATCGGCATTGGTAAGCCGTGTTGAAGGGGTCATAGTTTCGCAAGGTCGCTCTGCGTTAGCGGCAGATATGGTATTGAAGTCATCGCAAGCGGTAGATTTACAACCGTTATCAACCAATAAGATCACCACTTCACAGCAAACTCGCTTTGGTACCATGGCATTTAGCGATAACGGTATGCAGTTAGTCAGCATTAAAGCGGTTGATGCGAAATTTCCATTGCGTGGCGATTTACGATTACAAGCGGCTGATAAGTCTGTGCACCATCATGTGAGCCCCGGTGAGTTGTGGTTATCAGAACGCTTATTTTCGCTGCTGGATGTCAAAGAGGGCGATACACTCATGCTGGGGGATGGGGAGCTAACCATTAGTGGGAGAATCTTAGAAGATCCTGAACTGTCTTTTAACCCTTTTAGCCAAATGCCAGCAGTATTGATCAACAATAAAGACATTGCTGCCATTGGCGGGATTCAAGAAGGTAGCAGGATCAGCTATCGCTACTATTTTTCCGGCTCCGATCCTGATCTTGCTGATATTCGTGAAACGATGAAGTTAACCCCAAGCCAGCGCTGGTTAACTGAAAACGATGCCGGGCGCAGTGGTGACTTTATAGAGCGAGCAAGGCAATACCTATCGCTGACTTTAGTGCTGGTGGTGCTCATGGCATCAGCAACCTTAGTGCTTACATGTCAGCACTATGCGTCGACGCGGATCACATCAGTCGCGATGATGAAGAGCCTTGGTGCAAGTCGTCGTTTTTTATGGCGATGGTTATTACAACAAATTGCGGTTGTGTTTTCAGTCGCGATTGGCGTTGGTTTACTGTTGGGTTTTTGGCTCGAATGGTTACTGCGCTATCCACTGCAACAGTTGTTACCTGATGAATTACCGACGATTGGTTTTGCGCCATTAGTGATCAGCTTACTGCTCGCTCTTTTCATTTCATTGCCAGCATTGGGTATTCCGCTTTCTCGTTTAGTGAATGCTTCTGCAATGAATACGGTACAAGCAACCCAGACTCCAACATCTAAGTTCTCAGCTATATGGTTGTTGTTGATCTTCCCTGTTTTTGCAGCAGTATGGTGGATTGGTAGCAATGTATTTGTTTGGCTGACCTTATTGGGCATGGTGGCACTGTTAGTGTTGTTAGCTTTAGTTGGCCTTGCTGCCATTGCTTTACTTAAGAAAGTTAAACTCGGTGCTGCGTACAGTTTGGCGTTAAGTCGTGTCAATCGTAGTAAAGCGAAGACCGCGACGCAATTGGCGGCATTGACGTGTTCGTTAATGCTATTAGCTGTGATTGGATTATTACGTAACGAGTTACTTGCGGATTGGAAAAATACCTTACCTGCTGATGCGCCTAATGTGTTTGCAATTAATATTGCGCCAGATCAGCAACAAGCCTATTTAGATTATTTAGATGCGAATCAATTAGCCCGTTCTGAAGGTTATCCTGTGACCCGTGGAAGATTGGTCGCGATTAATGAGCAACGCTTTTACTTATCAGAAGATGAAAGCCAAAGTGGCGTAGCTGCAGAGATTACTTCCGACAATAGTCCAGAACGCGATCCTGCATTAAGACGAGAGCTTAACTTCACATGGGCGGAAAGCTTACCGAGTCATAATGAGGTGATTGCAGGTAAATGGGGAAGTAGCTCAGGTGTTTCAGTGGAATCTGGCATTGCGAAACGCTTAAACATTGCATTGGGTGACAAGCTGGCTTTTACCATTGGTGGGCTAGAGTTTAACGCCACAGTAAACAGCATTCGTGATGTGGAATGGCGTAATATGAAGCCGAACTTCTACTTCATTTTCACCCCAGATGTATTGCAGTCGTTTCCTGCAACATGGCTAGTGAGTTTTAGAGTGAATGATCAGCAAAGCGATTTACTTAATACCTTAGCCAGTAATTATCCAACGGTGAGTGTGCTTGATTTACGTATGATGGCAACACGGATTCAAGCTTTATTAGCCCAAGTGAGTTGGTCACTTACGGTATTAGCTGGCTTAGGTGTACTGAGTGGATTACTACTCATTATGACCTTATTACGCTTGAGTATTTCAGAGCGTCAAACCGAAATTCAGCTTTATCGCACACTCGGTGCCAGCCGAAAACGCATTGCTGCTACCTTGTGGTTTGAATACGGCATTATTGCGTTATTAGCTGGGATTATTGCAGCCATTGGCGCTGAATTTGTTGTCGGTTTGCTGGTGGTAAAAGGTTTTGAACTGCCGTTTACCTTGCATCCATTAATGTGGATAGGCTTACCTATGCTGGCTATTGGCTTGGTGTATTTAGTGTCACGATCGCAGATCAAGAAGTTGTTGTTGCCGTTGCGTTGATGGAGTGTAGATTATTTAAATAATAAATGTCCTTTGAAAGACAAAGTGGTGGTAGCCATGATGAAGATGATAAGTTTTGCTTAATCTGATATCAAGCAAGGTCGTACATCGTCAATAACTTCATTAAAAGAGATTAGGTGCTCGTAAAAAATAGACAAGAAATCATGCCTAAAACTACTCTAATTCCTACAAAGACATTTGAGAATACAATTTTGTAATTAGTCTTGTTTATAAATAAAAAGCCGCTTTATTTACAAAGCGGCTTTTTATTTATAATGTCATTTTTTAGGTTGTTATACGTTTTTACGTAAATAATCAAAAAATGTAATTACACGTGTATGCGTATTATTAACGCTACTTTCTAGTTTGCCTAGAACGGTGCTTTCCTTGATATCTCGAGATTTATCAGTGTAGTTATCCATAGCATGAAAATATTCATTAAGAATACTTTCAATTTCATCTTTTTCTTTATTTGAGAAAAAACGATTATATCGTTCTTTTGAAAGGTATAAGCTTTTTAATTTTTGCTCTAAATTGTATTTTTTTGAGGAGTATTCTTCCGCTGCTTTTTGCCATTCGAGGCTAACATCGTATCCATTATCAATTAAAGACATTGCTGTATTACTATGTTTCAGTTCATTAAATGCGTTATAGCATTTAAAAATATCTTCTTCTATAGATACTATAGCCTTGTAACGCTCTTCGTATTTGTGTTGTTTTTTCCATCTATTTAAAGCTACCCATGCAATAAATAAGGTAAGAGCACTTATTAGAATGCTCAGGATATCCTTAAATTTTGTCCATTCTTGAATACTCTGATCATTAGTACTGACTCCTAACCAAAAAGAAATACAAACTAATACCACTACAAGTATCACGTTAAAATTATTATTGTTCATATATGATTATCAAAGTTAATAATAGTTTTTTTAACCATTTAATAAATATATTTTATCTAGTCACACAACGTCTGCTTTAGTGCTTGCTCAATACAAGGGAAGCTAAAGTTAAACCCTTCTTGCTGTAACTTATTCGGTAGCGCACGTTGGCTATCAAGCAATAGCTGTGCTGATTCTCCAAGTCCTAGTTTTATAACCCAAGCAGGGGTAAATAAAATGTGTGGACGCTTTAGAGTTGCGGCTAAGGTTTGGCTAAACACTTTATTCGTCACCGGTGTTGGGGCGGTAAAGTTAAATGCACCATGCGCTTCTGGGTGATTTAGTAAAAAGATGATGCCTTTGATCATGTCTTGTATATGGATCCAAGGAAAGTATTGTTTACCGTCACCAATTTTTCCGCCTAATCCTAGTTGATAAGGCAGTAACATGCGCGCTAATGCACCGCCTTGTTTGCCAAGTACGATACCTGTGCGGATAAAGCACACACGGGTTTGTTCTGATTTGGCTTCAAGAGCAATTTGCTCCCAGCGGTAACAGACGTTCTGGGCAAAGTCGTTATCGTTAATATCAAGCGGGGTGGATTCATCAATGGTTTTATCTTGGTTATCACCATAAATGCCCACCGCAGAACCACTAAGAAAAGTATGCGGAGGATGACGACTGGCTTTAATTTTATCAACGAGTTGCTGGGTAATATCCCAACGACTTTGACATATTTTCTCTTTTTGTTTGTCACTCCAACGCTTATTGATGATCGGCTCACCCGCAAGGTTGATAACAGCATCAAATTGGTCGAAATTGTCGAAGCTATCTAGGCTATCAACGGCGAGGATATGATGACCGAGTTGATTGTAAGCACGAGTCGGGTTACGTGTAAGTATGGTGACGTGATCATGATTGAAATGAGGAATCAGTGCTCGTCCGATAAAACCTGTTGCGCCTGTCATTAAAATATTCATGTCGTTATTCCATTATCAGTCATCATCTAAGCTTTGATGTGTTGCTTATTTCTATTATATATCAGCATTCTATATCAGTTAAATTATCAGTATAACGAGAGACTTAAAATCCATTATCTTAATATTGTGACGTAAGAGAATTATCACGAATATTATGCACGTATAAGCATTTGGTTGCATTTTATGATGAGATATCAGTACCGCTAACATGGAAATTTGATAAGACTACGAGTAGACTTCGAATCTGGATTAATGACTGGTTTTTGATTATGAAATTATTTTTTGCCTCTGATATTCATGGCTC
Source organism: Photobacterium sp. GB-72 (assembly GCF_003026095.1). Lineage (NCBI taxonomy): Bacteria > Pseudomonadati > Pseudomonadota > Gammaproteobacteria > Vibrionales > Vibrionaceae > Photobacterium > Photobacterium sp. GB-72. The sequence goes on from NZ_PYNV01000014.1 coordinate 104,988, forward strand.
TTTAGCGAGTGCTGAAAAGATGATTGCTGCTTTTGAACAAAGTGGTGCAGAGCACTTAATTCTATTGGGTGATATTTTAAATCATGGCCCGCGTAATCCATTACCTGAAGGGTACAATCCTATCAAGGTATCTGAGCTGTTAAATCGCTTCGGCGAACGTATTACGGCGGTACGCGGTAACTGCGACAGCGAAGTCGACCAAATGCTACTTGAGTTCCCTATTATGGCAGATTACAACCTTGTGTTATTGCCAACAGGACAGCGTCTTTTTTTAACGCATGGTCACGTGTATAACGCCAATAAACATCCTCGTTTACGTGCCGGTGATGTGATTGTATCGGGACATACTCATATTCCTGTTGCAGAAGCAAAAGATGAGCTATTTGTGTTTAACCCAGGCTCTGTCGCTATTCCTCGTAATGGGTTACCTGCAAGTTATGGTTTATTAGATGGCAACCAGCTATCTGTGATCAGCTTTGACGGTGAAGTACTGGTACACACCCAGATCTAATTTTTAATTGATAAAAGTAACGCCCTGAATGCAGCTCTCTGGTTTTAAGCGCAAAGCCACTTAATAGAGAAAGCACATTCAGGGCGTTATTGTATTTAGAACTATACCCAAGCGACTTCAAGATGCCTGATTCAGAGCGATGTCACTGAGTTGAATTCAAGGAAGGCAACGAAGCGGAATAGTGAGCTCTTTCCAAGTTGTCTGACGCAAGAAGTCGGCTCAGTGACACGATCCCAAAGGGCGAGCGTCCTTAGCTCTCAGACTTTGTTAACGATTCTCAATGTAGAACCACTATATCTACGAATCGTTGCCGCGCCTGAGAACTAAGGTCGTCTCGCTGAACACTGCATCTTGAGGTTGCTTGGGTATAGGTATTATCGCTTATGGTTTACTATGGCGATCTACATGGCCTAAATCGCGCTCTGGGTCGATAACATCACGAATACGTTGCTTTAGCTGTTTCGCATCTGGAAAGCCACCATCGGCTTTACGTTCCCAAATAAGCTGACCATTACAGTGAACTTCAAAACGTCCACCTGTGTCTGGGTGAAGGCTGATGGTTTGGATTTCTTCACTGAAGGTATGCAGTAGCTCTTGGGCCATCCATGTAGAGCGTAGCATCCAATTACATTGACGACAGTAGTAGATATCAATGATCGCTTTATCCATGAAATACTCCTTAAATAACGTGGACTAGAAAGCTGAGAAAAGTAACTTAAAGCCAATAATAAAAGTCAGGGCTTCAAAGCAACGTTTAATGAGTTGATTACTTTTTTGATGAGCAAGGTGAGCGCCTAAATAACCACCCAGTAATGAACCGAGTAATAATACGGGGATCCAAGGCCAGTAAATCGGTGCGCCTGCTTGGTAAATTGCGATAGCGCCAATTCCATTCCAAAATAGCCCAACGCTCACCAAGGTTAGTGCTACCGCTTGTTTGTAGTTAAAGCCAAACCAACGGATTAAAAATAAGGTAACAAATAGCCCTGTTCCGGCGGTAAGTGAGCCATTTAATACTCCAATAATGGCTAGACCAAGCCCACCAATGATCATCCCTTTTATGTCGCGATGAATAGCGTTTTCGTTTTGTCCTAGCTCTTTTTTCATCAGTGAATAAATACCAAGACTGAGTATTAACATACCGAGTGCAGCTTCAGCGATATTTTCAGGAAAAGAGAGGATCAGGTTTGCGCCAATAATCACACCTATTGCGCCTGTAAGGATCACATAGAGTGTAAATTTCAACGACAGTGTGCCTTGACGTAAATGTTTAATGGCTGCACCAACGCCTAATGCCACACTTGCCACTTTGTGGGTCGCAAGAGCGATGCTAAAGGGTAAGCCAAGAAAAATAAGTAGAGGAAATTGAATTAAGCCTGCGCCGCCACCAGAGAGTGATGCGAGGGTGTTGGAGATCAATGAGCCAATAAATAGCCCGAGAGAGTTGAGAAAATCCATGCTAACAGGTTGTCCTTAACCGTTAATTAGCTTGCCAGCATAAAGGGTTAAAACACCTTATTCCAGTAATAAAAAACGCCCCAATACACATTTCAATAAAAATTGAAGACATGTATTGGAGCGTTTTATCAGTCGATTAAATAAGTATTAAAACTTACTTAGCTGAAGCTTGTTCTGCCTGAATCGCAGTTAGTGCAACTGTGTAAACGATATCGTCTACTAGTGCGCCACGAGAAAGGTCGTTAACTGGCTTACGCATGCCCTGAAGCATTGGACCGATAGATACTAGATCTGCTGAACGCTGTACCGCTTTGTAAGTTGTGTTACCCGTGTTTAGGTCTGGGAATACAAATACAGTTGCTTTACCTGCTACTGGAGAGTTAGGTGCTTTAGAAGCAGCTACGTTTTCCATGATTGCAGCATCGTACTGAAGAGGACCATCGATCACTAGATCTGGACGTTTCTCTTGAGCGATCTTCGTTGCTTCACGTACTTTATCTACGTCTGCACCCTTACCTGATTCACCAGTAGAGTAAGAGATCATAGCAACACGTGGGTCGATACCAAATGCTTTTGCAGAATCTGCAGATTGGATAGCGATTTCAGCTAGTTGCTCAGCTGTTGGATCTGGGTTGATCGCACAGTCACCGTAAACCAATACTTGGTCTGGTAGTAGCATGAAGAATACAGAAGATACGATAGATGCATCTGGTGCAGTCTTGATGATTTGGAACGGAGGAACGATAGTGTTTGCAGTTGTGTGAACAGCACCAGACACTAGACCGTCAACTTCGTTGTTCTCAAGCATCATTGTGCCTAGGAATACTGAATCTTGTAGTTTCTCACGAGCAACAACGTCAGTCATACCTTTCGCGCCACGTAACTCAACTAAACGAGCCACGTAGTTTTCACGTACTTCGTCAGAGTTGATGATAGTTACGCCAGCACCAAGAACGACGCCTTGCTGCTCAGCAACGCGACGGATTTCATCTGGGTTACCTAGAAGCACACATTCCGCGATACCGCGCTCAGCACAGATAGCCGCAGCTTTAACTGTACGTGGCTCGTCACCTTCAGGAAGAACGATACGCTTAGCCGCTTTACGAGCTAGCTCAGTTAGCTGGTAACGGAATGCTGGTGGGCTTAGGCGACGCTCACGGTTTGAACCTTCAGTTAGAGACTCAATCCAGTTACCGTCGATGTGGCTTGCCATGTACTCGTTAACTAGCTCTACACGCTCTTTATCGTCTGCAGGTACTTCTAGTGTGAAGCTCTGTAGATTTAGAGAAGTCTGCCAAGTGTTACCTTGAGCAGTCATGACTGGAAGACCAGTCGCGAATGCGCGCTCACATAGATCCATAACAGGTTTTGGTAGTTCGTAACCACCTGTTAGAAGTAGTGCACCTAGCTCTACGCCGTTCATTGCTGCAAGACATGCTGCAACGATTACGTCTGGACGGTCAGCTGAAGTGACGAGTAGTGAACCTGGACGGAAGTGCTCAACCATATTAGGGATAGAGCGTGCACAGAAAGTGATGCTCTTAATACGACGAGTTTCGATGTCACCTGCATTGATAATTTCAGCATTTAGGTGCTGAGCAATATCAGTTGCACGTGTAGCGATAAGCTCTGCGCTCCAAGGTGCACAACCTAGTACACGAATTGGGCTTGAGTTGAACACTTGCATGATTTCAACATTTGAAGGAACAGTACCTTCTACGTCATCAAAGATCTCAGAAAGATCTGGACGCGTACGGCCTTCAGCATCAACTGGCGCGTTAAGTTTGTTAACGATAACACCAGAGATTTGCTTGTTCTTGATACCACCGAAGTTAGAACATGCTACTTCAATACGCTCTTTAAGTTGAGCTGGGTTATCAGTACCTGGAGATACAACGAACACGATTTCAGCATCTAGCGTTTTTGCAATTTCAAAGTTGATTTGGTTTGCAAAAGGGTGCTTACGAGTAGCAACTAGACCTTCGATTAGCGTTACGTCAGCATCTGCTGTTGCCGCTTTAAAGCGTGCAACAATGTCTTCTAGAAGAACATCAGTTTTGTCGTTACGGATCAATTCTTCAGCGCTTGCCATTGAGAATGACTCAGCAATTTTCATATCGCTGTTAGCACTAATAATTGTTGTTGTTAGATCTGGCTGATCGCCACCTTTACGCGGTTGCGCAATAGGCTTAAAGAAAGAAACGCGAACGCCTTTGCGTTCCATTGCACGAAGTACACCAAGGCTAACACTTGTTAGACCAACGCCAGCGCCAACTGGAACAAGCATAATAGTACGGGACACTATGAATTCCTCAAACTATTGAATGATAAAGCACTGTTCAATAACAATTCATTTTAATTAGTAGAATAACTATAGAACAATACCACATGAGAACATGACGGGATGTCATGAAGAAACGGCTGACTTAAAGCCAGCCGTTAAGATAATCGTTAGATTAGATTTCAGCTAGAAGCGCTGTATCTTCTGCGATTACTAACTCTTCGTTAGTAGAAACAACCATTGCAGGGATGCGGCTGTTTGCAGAAGTGATAACACCTTCGTTACCGAAGCGTGCTTTAAGGTTTGCTTCGCTGTCTACTTCGATACCGAAGATAGATAGACGCTTAAGTACTTCTTCACGGATAGGAGCAGAGTTCTCACCGATGCCGCCTGTGAATACGATAGCGTCTAGACGACCATCCATGTTTGCAGCGTAGCTAGCTACGTACTTAGCAAGACGGTGACAGAATACGTTCATTGCACGCGTTGCTTCTTCTTTAACGCCGTAGTTTTCTTCAACGAAACGACAGTCAGAAGTCACACCAGTTAGACCTAGTAGGCCAGACTCTTTAGTGAACATTGTGTTGATTTCAGCAACGCTCATACCTAGACGATCGTGTAGGTGGAACATAACTGCTGGGTCAAGGTCACCACAACGTGTACCCATTACTAGACCTTCAAGAGGAGTTAGACCCATAGAGATATCTACAGATTTACCGCCTTTGATTGCACATACAGATGCGCCGTTACCTAGGTGACAGTTGATGATGTTTAGCTCATCAAGAGGCTTGTCTAGAAGTTTCGCTGTTTCACGAGCGATGAAACGGTGAGAAGTACCGTGTGCGCCGTAGCGACGGATACCGTTTTCTTTGTATAGGTTGTAAGGGATAGCGTATAGGAATGCTTCTTCAGGCATAGTCTGGTGGAAAGCCGTGTCGAATACCGCTACGTTCTTAAGATCAGCGAAGTTGTGTTTAGCAGCTTCGATACCAACAACGTGTGCAGGGTTGTGTAGTGGTGCGAAATCAGACGCATCTACGATACCTTGAAGAACAACATCGTCGATTAGAGCTGAAGCAGAGAACTGCTCGCCACCGTGTACGATACGGTGACCGATAGCGCCTAGGTTCTCTTTAAGCTCAGGCTTAGAAGCAAGGATAGTATCAACCATGAATGCTAGAGCTTCTTCGTGAGCCGCGCCTTCACCTAGTTGTGCTTCGTGCTTGCCATCAAGTTTCCACTTGATGCGTGCTTCAGGAAGACCTAGACATTCTGCTAGACCTGAAAGGTGTTCGTCACCTGATACAGGATCGATGATTGCGAACTTAAGAGATGAACTACCGCAGTTTAGAACTAAAACCAGCTTAGACATGAGAGTGACTACCTATAATCTGTCTGAAAGTTGATATTCATTTTTGAATAAAAAAGTACCCATAGAATAGACGATGATATATTTATCGGTCTAGTCAGGGTGAAATTCGTGCTCATTCTTGAGTATTTGAATTGAGTTACCTGCAATTCTGGTTCATCCTTGAGGGTGCCTAACTTGCAGTTAATACCATTAACAGCAACAATTACCTTTAGGCGTGCTTAGGATAGCGATTGTTAAGCAATATAACAAAAACATTTTTAGATAAATTTAATTTTAATCAAGTTTATTGCTTAAAAATTTTAAAGATTATATTTTTTTTTGATAAATGGTGCTTTATGACTCAACAAACAAAGTGGAAGTATTTCCAAGACGGTCAGCATTACATGAGCACATGGCCAATGCGTAAAGAGCTGGCTGCTGTTTTTCCTGAACATCGCTATATCAAAGCAACAAAGTTTGCCACTAAGGTGATGCCGGCCGTCGCTGCTATTAGTATTTTGACCCAAATGGTATTTCATAATTATGCAGGCATGCCGCAAGCTGTTGCCATTGCGTTATTGGCGTTATCGATGCCATTACAAGGTTTATGGTGGCTAGGTAAACGTAGCCAAACCGTACTCCCACCATCACTGGCGAAATGGTACAGCGAGATCTACCAGAAAATTGTCAGTGAAGGTTATGCGATGCAACCGAAAAAATCACAACCTCGCTACCAAGAACTTGCTGATGTACTCAGCCGCGCATTTAAGCAATTAGACCGTAGTGCATTAGAACGCTGGTTCTAATCAGAGATATTTAACGTACAAAAGCAGCCTAATGAGCTGCTTTTTTTTCGTTAAATATTTTACCGTTCGTTTTCTAAATATTTTGCCACTATTTAGCGTGAGCTCTCATCTTATATACCGAGGCCGCTTTTCTATGCGTATTACTTTTGTATTTACAGCGACAGTTAACAAAGACCGATATATTTATTTATCTTAATCTATGGGGATAAAATACAACGTTTAAATATGTGGTGTTTGAGTTTTTATCTTGTTTAACTTGTTGAATTTAAATGTTTTTTATTGTTGTAATGTTGGTTTCTATCGCTTTTTAAATAAAAGGTTATTTAAATTTTATGATATTTAACTGTTTGTTTTTTTTTATAAAAAAGAGCCACCGTAGTGACTCTTTTATCGTAAAGAATATAACCTAAAACGTTATGTGATTATTCTTCGTCGAAATCAAAATCTGGACGTTGTGCGCGTGTTGCAGGCTTTGCCAAGATTTCTAAGTATAATGATGGTAGTTCTAACTTTTCAGCTTCATCGATGTACTTGTTGATTTCTTTTACATGAATAACTTTGGCTTCTTGCTCGGTATGACCAAACTTACAATCAAAATCCCAAAAGTCAGCGCCAGCAGGAAGTGCTTTGTTACGCTCACGACGTAGGTATTTCTTAACTTCAAACTTCACTGCTTCAACAACGCGAGGAACAGCTTTTTTAGGGTGGGTTAAAGCAAATGTTTTTTTCATGGTTTTCCTAGTTTTCTTTGGCTCAAAATTGTGAGAGCTGTATTTTTTCTATTTTACTTTAATTTGGGATGGGTAGCGATGGCAGAGATAAGATTTCATGTGTTTTTCGTTCGGGGAAAGAAAGTGAAATGTGGTCTTAAAAAGTTTTCTCAAAAAAAATAACGAAAAAGTGCAACTAAATATCTACATAGCTGTCATAAAAAATACATAGAGGATTATTAGTATCTACACTGTTTTTCGCTATGGATGTTAATGAAAGTTATGTTGCCATTTACCTATCAAATGGGCGGAATGGATATGCTGTTCAGGTATTAGAAAGGTTGCTATGGCATTATAATATGGCTACTAAGAGATATAGCTGTTATCTCCCTTAAGAACCCCAACTGCTTGGCCGCCGATGGGGTTCTGCTCTATCTGGGCTATGGTAATTTACTGCTTTAAGTTATTTATAACACTTTAAATCCTTGTTTCTTTTCATCATATCCATCATTGCTTTGTTCTGTTTTTCTTTTTGTACGTAACGAACAGGAAGCGATGCCATAGTAACCTTATAATCTAGAGCACCATCAGAGAGTAGTTCTGAAGCTGTTATTGGAGTGACAACTGCGACTTTTAAATTGGGATTACGCGCTTTAATGCGAGAAGCCGTACCCAGTCCTTCCATGGTATGAAAACGACCTGCGACATGAATGATTTGTTTATTTGGATGCGTGTTCAAATACGTGACCATACTTTCTGCCATAGTATCGTCCCACGCGGTTTGTGCGGCAAACATACGTAGGTTTTGCTCTTCATTGCCGTGATGCATTGAGTTTAAAAATTTGGTTTGATATGCATCTTTATTAAGAGTCAATGAGTGTGCAATCCATGAACGCTCTGATGGTGGCAGTTTATTTAAGTACTCAGGCCCATTTTTACTAATACAGCGTACAATACTTTTTGGCGCATTAGCGGCAATCACGTCTAAGTTATTCTGCTTGGCAAATTCAACCAGCGGACGGTAATCACTGTCGTAGTTTGGCCACGCATTACCTTCCGATACCAATGTTCGTTCACCAATCTTACCTGCAAGATATTGATCAACAACAGCTTGTTTATCTCGGGTGAATTGCTCCATTGATAAGGTTAATTGTGGATTTTGTTGGTATAACGCAGCGAATAATTGGCTTTGTAATAGGTGAGCTGCAGGATGGCTATGCCACTCACCAACTAAGATAATATCAGCATTCTTTAGCTCTGTTGCTAATTGATCGACTGTTAAGGTCTTTCCATTTGGTGATGTAATGCTGTAGTCGTATAGCGTGGTTAGGTTTGCTGAAGACGAAGATGTTATATCGGAGGTGTTAGATGCACAACCTGTTAAAAGTGTGGCAAAGCTAAAACTCAAAGCGAGCCATTTATTCATTATTGATATCCCTGAAAGTGAGCTTATTGATTAAAAATAAGCAAAATTCACAACAATAATAAATAATATAGTTAATACGAGTTATTATCAATTGCGTATGGTAATAACTCGCATTAATACAGTGTTACTGGCGGCGATATACGCGGATTGCGAAATCTGCCTCACAATGGAAATTATTGGCGTTAGCTAATTGCTGCCATACTTGCTCTGATGTTTTCCAAGCAAACGGCGTCATTTGCATCAATGCCGTAGCTTCTTCACCGCTTAATGTCATGTCGTAGTGTAGTTGCTCATCGGCAACCAGATCAAAGCCAGGAATCGTTTCAACGGGGACATCATGAAGGCGTACACCATCATAAATTAATGCTTTTAATTGATATAAGTGGCGGGGTGCAGGGGTCACAGCCACTAAAATTCCACCGGGTTTGATGGCGCGTTCTAACTCTTCACCTTTACATGGCGCATAAATACGGACTACACCATCAAATAATTGATCGGCAAAGGGTAAACGGTGACTTGATGCAACACAGAAATCACATTCAGGGTAACGCTTAGCGGCGTATTTCACTGCAACTTTTGAAATGTCTAAACCATGGACGGAAAGTGCAGGAAATTGTTGGCGTAGTTTTACAAATTCAGAGGTGTAGTAGCCTTCACCACAACCAATATCAAGTAGTTCAGTCGCACCATCAGGGAGAAGTGATGCAAGTTGTGCAATGACGGCATCACGCAGTGGTTGATAATGCTCTGTATTGAGAAATAGGCGACGAGCTTGCATCATCTCTTTATTGTCACCAGGATTTTTCGAGCTTTTATGGTGAGCAGGCATGAGATTCACATAGCCTTCTTTTGCCAAATCAAATTGGTGATTATTACAACAACGGTAGGTTTTAGGTTGTTCGCTATGAGCGTCAAGAAGAAGCGACTCATGGCATAGAGGACATTGATAGGACATAAGAGTAAACCAAAGCGGAAAAACAGCCGCTAAGTGTAATGCTTATTGTTGGTTGTCGCTAACGTATTTTTGTTCTGATAGTAAAAAGCCTTCGCGAGAGAAGGCTTCTATTCAAGGAGTATTGATGAGCAGACCTGCTTAATGGCTTGGTCTTACTTTATATTCGGCTTTATCAAGTCCATGCTTTTTCATTCTTAGATAAAGCTTTTTACGTGGGATTTGCAAATATGATGATACTTCATTAATACGTCCTGCAAACAGGTATAGCGCATCTTCAATGACTTGTTTTTCATAGCCATCAACTAAATCATCCAGTGGGCTACTCATTTGCTCAAGGGGTTTAGAACGCTCTTGTCCGGCTAATTTCACAATGCCAATGGCATATAACTCTGCAACGTTTTTAAGCTCTAAGACATTCCCTGGCCACTCATAGCGACAGAGTGTGTTGATGTAGGCTTTATCAATAGCAGGTAATGCTTTATTAAGTTTTTTACAACTCTGTTTTAAGTAGTGTTTAAAAATAAAGGTAATATCGCTACTACGTTGACGCAGTGTCGGCAGACTAAAACGTACTTGGCTTAAAAAATAAAATAGTTCAGGTAAAAACTGCTCACTTTCCACCGATGGTTCAGGTGAGCCTGTGAATAGAGCAAGTAAACGCACTTCTTTTTTACCTTGTCGCTCTTGTTCTAATAAGAAACGACATAACCATTGCTGGCTTTCGATTGGCATAATGTGTGGATTACTTAAACACAAACACCCGCTGCGAGCTGAAATCATGCTACGTTGAAGATCGGGGGTACAAGTAATACTTGAGCCATCAACCTCGATAAACGGGCCTTGATGAAGTGGACTATTCTTATGCAGAATTTTAGCAACGGTATGACGCCCCGTGCCGTTTTCACCTTCAATTAAGGCATCCTTGGTTGAATTAACAACCAGTTTTAATTGTTCGCGTATTTTTACAATCAATGGACTCTCACCGAGAAGTAACTCGGTGGCGGTATTATGCAATGTTTTACGCTGTTCAATGATCTTTTTACGCTGAGGTAGATGCTTTTCTAATAGTTTTATCAGTTCGTTAGGCTGTAATGGCTTTTGTAAAAAATCAATCGCCCCTTTTTTAAGTGCGTCAACAGCCATTGGAATATCACCATGACCCGTTACGATAATGACAGGAATTTCGTTATCAAAATCTTGAACTTTTTCTAATAGTTCCATGCCATCTAAACCGGGCATGTACATATCTGTTACAATCACTCCAGACCAATTATGACTTAACATATTAATTACTTTGGTTGAGTCTTGAACCGTTGCTACATTGTAGCCTGACAACTCTAATAACTCTTGGTAGGCATCTAATACATCTTGATCGTCATCGACAATCAGTACATTTATTTCATCACTCATCATCTTTTTTTAACTCCAAAACAATCATCGCTCCACCTGTGAGACCAGAAGCGAGGAAGATGTTACCTTTTAACCTTGTCATAATTGAACCACAGATGCTTAATCCTAGACCAAGACCAACATCTTTTGTTGTCGTAAAAGGTATGAATAGTTTCTCAATAATGTCATGACTAAAGCCATTACCGCTATCTAAAACTGCAATCCTGATAGTTTTTTTTGTGCTTTCTAGCTGAAGAATTGTTATTTGGCGCTCTTCACAGCTAGCAACAGCATCACAGCTATTAACCAGTAGGTTTACCAGTACTTGTTCAAGTTGTACCTGATCGGCTTGTACAAAAAGCGGTGTGGTAATGGTGTTTGTTATGGTTGTCTTTTGTACTTTTGCGCGACTTTCAACGATGACGATAGCTTGCTTGATCGAGTCTTGAATATCAACTCGCGTTAACGGATTCGTTGCTGACTGTTTTTTTGCAAAATTACGTAAACTAGTGATCAGTTTACTCATACGCATCACTAAATCATCTATCTTTTCGATATTATCCGGTAATTTTTCATATTTTTTGTTATCAATTGCAAGTTTCGCACTAAATAGACGTGTCGAAATAGCAGAAAGAGGCTGGTTCAACTCATGAGCGAGTGATGTCATGGTTTGACCAACCGTGACCATTTTAGCCGCCTGGATTAATTCATCTTGAGTGGCGATTAAATCCCCTTCGATACGTTTGCGATCTTCTATTTCTGCTTTTAGTTGTTGGTTTCTTAATATCAATGATTGCGTTTTTTCCGTGACCTTACTTTCAAGCCAACGGGTGGTTTTTTCTTGTTCTGTAATATCAGTCATAGTGATTATGACTTTATCCTGATTACCTTGTTTGAATACGCGAAAATCGAGTCTGAGATAGAAGATGCTATTTTGGTCTGTACTAAAGGTAACCGTGAGTTTATAGGCACCTAATTGTCTTAATGGGCTTTTTTGATCAAAGAGTTGGATCAGTTTATGAGATACTGAGCTATCAAATAAATCCCATAATGTTTGGTGTTGGCTTATACGATCAAAGTTAAATTGCTTTAGCGCCTGTAAATTGACAGATTCAACTACACCTAGCATGTTACAAGTGATGATGCTCGCCTGAGTGTTATTGATTAGGTTAAGGGCATTGGTGGTTTGAATATCTTGCATTTGCTGACAGAAGTCACGCAGGTTTTCGCCAAGCATGCCTATCTCATCTTCGCCTGTTGTTGCAATTTTTACATTAAGATCGCCTTTTGCAACCGCGTATAAATCTTTACTTAATAAATTTAAGCGATTCACAATACCGTTACCGACAAGGTAAACCGAGAGAAAAATAGTGAGTATGATAGTAATAAAGACAACGCCAAATAACATGGTGTTACTCAGAAAAATAGCGCTATGTGTTTCATCATTTAGTTTTTTAAGAGAGTTATCTGCATGTTCAACCAATGTTTGGATCATTTCTTCTTGCTGATAGAGGCGCTGTTTAATATCCAGCTTAGCTCGGTCTATTTGCAACCCTAAAACGACATCCCGCTTTAGTTGTTGTTCGAGTTGACCACCTGGTTTTAAGATTGTGGTAAATCTCTCTAATAATTGGCGAAATGGAACGGCTGAAGGATAATTACTAATATTCTTACTAATAGCATTAAGCTCGGTAATTTTATGACCAATAAAATTAAAGGCGTTTTCAATGTCTCTATTTTTGCGTTGTTGAACGATCTCTTCGACTAATTGATGAAGCTCATTTTCTTTAATGGTGATCGATTGAATTAATGAGAATTCATTCATAACGTTGTTAACAACATCAAGTTGAACGGCGTCTTTTTTAATTCCGTGACGGTTCATGTTATTGAGTTTCCACTCAACTTCTTGGCGTAGTGGTGTCAGTTCATCAATAAGATCGTGATGGATCCATTTTAAGCTGTTTTCTGTCTGCTTTAAGGTAAACAAGCCACTATTTCTCTGTTGTAACAGTGTTGTGTAATTATCTATTTGTTTAACAAGGGTTTGTTGACCTGATTTTATTGCGGGGTAATAGTGTAGGTTAGCAATGTTATTAATGGCTAAGCTTATATTATCGAGAATATGTGTGATTTTGTTTTTAATGGTTTCATGCTTGAGCGGGTTGGTATTTTGGCCCAAGTTATTCAATGTTGCCTGTAGCTCAGCGGTGTTGCGTTCTAACTGATAACTTGCCTGTAAGGTTGGCATATTGTTATCTGTAATCGTTTCAATTTGTGTGCTGAGTTTTTCCCAGTTGATGACAGCAATAAGGCTGACTGTAATGGTGAGAAATGCCATCAAAATAATCGCCATAATAAGGCGACTACCAATGGTTTTCTTGTTGATATAGCGGATCATTGCAATGCCGGATTCCCGTTAATAATCTTTTGGCTTAATGCGATGGCTTGCTCAAGTTGTGCTGCCATTTTTCCCCGCCATTGCTGTCTAAAATAATCAACTTGCGGGTTATCTCTAAATAGCGGTAACTCATGATATATCTTATTTTTTAAATCATCTACGCCAATCGGTGAGGTAGAAGCTAAGTGTTTCGCATGAAGAAAATCAGCATGTTGTTGTTTTGTTAGTTTATTTGATGAAGCTTCAATCGAATGCAGCAATTGCCATACTTGGTTAAGTTGAGGAAGTTGACTACTAATCGTTTGTTCAAAAAGGTGCTTTACTAAGCCTGAACGTTGCTGAATGACATCGTAATCTAGCGATGCAACATTAAACGTCTTTTTAATAAACTCATCTCGGCTAATATCACCATTATTGGCGAGTTGCCCGTCAATTGTTAATTTGGTTTGGCATTCTTGTGAAAGTAATAAACTCACAAAATCTCTCGAAAATTGTGAATGGTGGCTGTTTTTTACCATGGCTACATAATGGGGTAATAAAGCGCTTTGTGGTTGATAGCTAAAATCAACAAATGAAAATTGTTTTTTATAAGTGTGTGCATATCTATCAACAACCGGCCCTATTCCAATTAAACCGCGAGAGATAGCCTCACTGAGTGAAAACGCACTGGTTTCCACTGACGCTAGGTTTCCTCCAATTTGATAGAGCAATCGCCAACCTTCAACCCAGCCATATTGCTGCAATATATTTTCAATCATTAAATGGGTGGTATCTGAACGATAAGGACTGCTAATACTAATATGACGATAGTAATAAGGTTTTATCAAATCCTTTAATCGGCTAGGAATTGGTAACTTATTCTTATTTAAATAGTTATTGTTCCACAGTAATCCGAATCCTGTGTGGCCGAAGGAAAAAACATTACGTGAAAGTTGCTGAGGCGTTTTTCTAATTGTAGTTTCATGAAGCGGTAATAACTTTTGGCTATTGATTAGAGGCTGGAAGAAGGTTGGTGATGATGAAATGATAATATCAATATCATGGTTGTTCTGTTGCAATAACCGAAGCCCTGATTCTTCACGTCGTACAATGACTCTAACTTCGCTTTCTGGATACTGCTGTTTAAATTGTTTAACGATCGGGTTTAGTACAGATTCTGAAAATGTCGTTAGAACGATTAAATTCTGAGTCGGTTGGGCAAGTACTGGCGTGGCGAAAAAAAAGAGGAAGGAAAAGAAGCGTACCATGTTAATCCGTAATCCCTAGCGTATCTCGACTAAATTTTTATACTTTTAGATAATTAGGAATGTAGCTATACCATTTAGTAACAATTCATGCCTTATATCAATAGCAATTTACGGTATAGTTCACAAAAAAGAGGTGTATATGGTATGTTATGAGCGTTTTATAGCTATTAATCGGGACAAAGGTAAATATATCATGCCATAAAAAAACCGAGCATAGACTCGGTTTTTTAGGGCTGAATGAAAATTTACGCTGTGATTATTTGCTGAATTTCGTTGCAAGATAAATGGTATTGGCGTGGACAGTTGCGCCATACTTTTAGCATACGTTGGTATTTTTCTAGCATTGGGACTTGGCTATTGAAGCGATGTTCTGTTTTCTCAAATTGAGGATATAAACCTTCATCATCAACGAGGAAGCGGACGTAATGCACAAGCTGTGCTTCAGTGGCAGCATCAAAACCAAGGAATTGTAATCGGCGTTGATCAATATCTTTGGCACCATCGCAACGACAATCTTCAAGATTAAACGATTCTTGGAGAGCGTGGTACATCTCCATAAAATCGATAACTTGACGGCAATCATCTTCAGGTAAATCACCAAAGTCTTTATCTAGTTCACGCATTTGTAATGAATAGCCACGTTCAACAATGGTTTGAAGGCGACGATAATGTGCTGCGTTTTCAGGTGTCAGTTTTGACATCAAGTAGTACTGATTAGATAAAATTAAGCGTTGAGCGTGGGTCATTTCCATTTGAGTTAGCCTCATTAATATTTTATTTTCTGCCATTGAGAGTAGCAGGTTAGGTATAAAATAAATTGATCTGACACCATATGGGCATCTTTTTTTGTTACAGTATATTATTAAAAATGAAAAGCCATATTTATTTTAAGGTCTTTTTTTTTTGGTTATTGTCGAGTGATATCGTTAAAGTAATATAGCTATCTCTGTATTCGGGCAAGTATAAGATAGCGTCGTTTAACAGGTTGTTATTGCATGCGTTAAGCAACAACAACCTTTTATTGTTAACCTTTAGCCGTTGTTAGCTTAAGCCGATAATATTGCCATTCTCATCGATATCAAGATTCATAAATGCGGGCTTTTCAGGTAACCCTGGCATTGTCATTACATTGCCGCATAAAGCATAAATAAATCCAGCTCCTGCACACAATTTTAATTCACGTACTGGGACGGTAAAGCCTTTTGGTGCCCCTTTAATACTAGGGTCGGTTGAAATAGATAGCGGTGTCTTTGCCATACAAATAGCCAGCTCATCAAACCCTAGAGCTTTAAATTTGACTAATTGTTGCTGAGCTACCTCTGATAACGCTACATGACTAGCCCCATATCCTACTTCAGCCACAGCCATTATTTTTTCTTCTAATGGCTGGTTTAGTTGATATAAAGGAGTGAAGTTTGCTTTATGTTGGCAGGCTTTTACCACACACTCTGCGAGTTTAATCGCCCCTTCACCGCCTTTACCAAAGGCTTCACTGATAGCAACGTCTACAAAAGTGTCAAAGCTCTCTGCTTTGATCATTGCTTGTAGTTGCGCTAATTCCTCATCTGTATCTTGTGGGAAACGGTTAATTGCGACAACAACGGGAACACCATAACGGGCGGCATTACTGATATGCCATTTTAGGTTTTCAAACCCTGCAACCAGCGCATCATTGTCTTTGGCAAAAATACCGTCAGGTAAAGCGTGTCCTGGACGTAAATCATAAAGACCAGAGTTGGCTTTTAAGCCACGCAATGTTGCCACAACAACGGCACAGTCAGGGCCTCTTTTTGCTTGCTGGGCTTTAATATTACAGGCTTTTTCAAATCCCATATCAGAACCAAAGCCACCTTCAGTAATGGTGAAGTCACTGAGTTTTAATGCGATTTTGTCTGCAATAATAGATGAATTTCCGTGCGCGATATTGGCAAAAGGACCTGCGTGGATAAGAGTGGGTACGCCTTCTAACGTTTGCATTAGGGTGGGCTCAATGGCATCGCAGAGAGTGACAGTCATGGCTCCTGCTACTTGCAGATCTTCTGTAGTAACAGGGTTACCATCAAGATCATAAGCGACGACAATACGGCCAATGCGTTTACGCATATCATGGAGATCATCGGCAAGTGCTAAAATAGCCATGAGTTCAGAGGCGGCTGTGATATCAAAGCCGTCATGGCGCTCTAAACCATTAATGGTTTTATCTGGTTCATTTTGACCTATGGTGATCATTCTCAAAGCACGATCATTATGATCCATCACGCGTTTCCAAGTGATGTTATTAATGTCGATACGTAGCGCAGGTAATCCTGTTTTTTCACTGAATAGATCATAACCTAAACGTGATTCATGATATAAGCGAGCATCAATTGCAGCAGCTGCAAGGTTATGCGCTGCCGTAACCGCATGAATATCACCCGTAAGATGAAGGTTTAGCTTATCCATTGGTGCGACTTGGCTATAACCGCCGCCCGCTGCGCCACCTTTTACGCCAAAGACAGGTCCCATTGACGGCTGTCGAATACAAGCCATTACTGAGCGATCAATTTTTGCTAACCCTTGTGCTAAACCAATTGTTGTAACGGTTTTTCCTTCTCCTAGTGGGGTTGGTGTAATCGCAGTAACGACCACCAGTTTCCCTTCTGCTTGATCCGCTAACCGATTCAAAATGGCAGGTTTTATTTTTGCTTTTAATGAACCTTGCGGTGTCAGTTCCTGTGGTTGAATACCCGCTTTTTTGGCAATGCCTTCAATCGGAGAGAGTAGGGTGTCACGGCAAATATCGATGTCGCTTTTCATATAGGCTATATCCTCACAGTGGAAATCATGCGTATCTGCGTGATATTGATGGTGTTGGTTTTAAATACTATAGATAAAGATGTATATAGTGACGCAATCGTTTGCTTTTCTTTTATACCATCATTTTATCATGGTTAATTTTATTTTTGTTGTTATAAATTGCTGCTGTTTTTGGTTGCGTTTTGTACCGTATATAAGATTTATTGAATGCGTTTTAGAGATAGGTAATAAAAGAATAAGAAAGTGGTTATTTAGTCACTAGAGCAGAAGCAGTATATCGATATATAGAGTAGAAGTATGAAGATGAATTTGGTGAATACTGTAAACTCTGGTTGCAATATTGGCTGTGTGTTTATTCATCATTACACTTTAAAATTTGATATATATCAAAATCATTAAAAATATTAAAGGAAGCTATCAATGAACGAGCCAGTGACTACGTTGAAACATACAGCCCCACTTTCAATTGGCATTATGTTATTTTTTATCACCTTTTTGACGATTATTTTGCCATTATCCCGTTAAGATAGTTACCGTTTAACACGTATTAAAAAGCGAGCTAATGCTCGCTTTTTGTATTTTTCGTTGAGTGGATTAGTACATCACTTTATGGCCATAGCTAGAAAGGATTTCTTTAATCGCTTCCATGGTTTCTTTTTTCGGTGGTTTCACACCAGCTAACGGGTATTCAAAGCCCATAGCTTCCCACTTGTGCTCACCGAGTTGATGGTAAGGAAGTAGTTCGATCTTCTCGATATTGTCCATATCTTTTATGAACTCACCAAGTTGATGTGCAGAATGTTCGTCATCGGTGTAACCCGGAACAACAACATAACGGATCCAAGTTTTTTGACCGCGTTGGTGTAGGTAACGAGCAAAGTCGAGTACGCGTTTATTGGAAACACCAACCAGATTTTGGTGAACACCATCATCCATTTGCTTAAGATCTAGCATCACAAGATCCGTTGCGTCTAACACTTCATCAACCACATCAGTATGTTTGCGAATATAGCCGTTGGTATCTAAGCAGGTATGGATCCCTTCAGCTTGCGCAGCACGGAAAAAGTCACGAACAAATTCAGGTTGAAGCATTGCTTCGCCACCAGAAGCAGTAACACCGCCGCCAGATGAATTCATAAAGTGACGGTATGATTTCGCTTCATGCATAAGTTCGTCTACCGTAGCTTCACGACCACCATGAGTATCCCATGTATCACGGTTATGACAGTACTGACAGCGCATTAAGCAACCTTGCAGAAAAACAATAAAACGGATACCAGGTCCATCGACGGTTCCGCAAGATTCAAATGAGTGAATACGACCTATTGCTGACATTGATTACTTCTCCGCATGCTGCGTTTATTTGAGTGTTATTTTATTACAAACCACTAGGGTATTGTAGCGAAATATCGGGATGGAAATTAGGGGTATTCTCTTATTTTGTGTCAATTTATCGCTAACTTATAAAAATTTGGAGAGATGACTTTATTGGTAATAGATATGTTGTAATTATTAAAAAATCTGCATTGAGTCGATAAACAATAGCGAGGCTTGTGGGGAAGATATGTAGACATAAAAAAACCGGCCATTAAGACCGGTTTTTATCAGGAAACAAGTTTCCTACATACTAAACTGTACGCTCTATATTATAGAGATGCAGTGAAAGTACGAGAGATAACGTCAGCTTGCTGCTCTGGCGTTAGAGAGTTAAAACGCACTGCGTAACCCGATACACGGATAGTTAGCTGTGGGTATTTCTCTGGGTTTTTAACTGCGTCTTCAAGCGTTTCGCGGTTAAGAACGTTAACGTTTAGGTGTTGACCACCTTCAATGCCAGACTCATGGTGGAAGTAACCATCCATTAGGCCTGCAAGGTTGTTTTCTTGAGTATCAAGATCTTTACCTAGCGCGTTCGGTACGATAGAGAATGTGTAAGAAATACCATCTTTAGCGTGAGCAAATGGTAGTTTACCTACAGATGTTAGAGATGCTACAGCACCTTTCTCATCACGACCGTGCATTGGGTTAGCACCTGGTGCGAAAGGAGCACCTGCACGACGACCGTCTGGTGTGTTACCCGTCTTCTTACCGTACACAACGTTAGATGTGATAGTTAGGATAGACTGAGTAGGGATCGCATCACGGTACATTTTGTGAGTACGGATCTTGTTCATGAAGCGCTCAACTAGGTCACAAGCGATGTCATCTACGCGAGCATCGTTGTTACCGAATTTAGGGTAGTCGCCTTCGATTTCGAAGTCGATTGCAATACCGTCTTCATCACGGATTGGTTTAACTTTTGCGTATTTGATAGCTGATAGTGAGTCAGCTGCAACAGAAAGACCAGCGATACCACAAGCCATTGTACGCTTGATGTCACGATCGTGTAGAGCCATTAGCGATGCTTCGTAGCTGTACTTGTCGTGGCTCCAATGGATAGCGTTAAGTGCTGCAACGTAAGTTGTTGCTAACCAATCCATGAAGTGATCTAGGCGATCCATAGTATCTGTGTAGTCAAGAACTTCAGCAGTTACTTTTTCAGTCTTAGGACCTACTTGAATCTTAAGCTTCTCATCTACACCGCCGTTGATTGCATAAAGCATAGTCTTAGCAAGGTTAGCACGAGCACCGAAGAACTGCATTTGCTTACCAACAACCATTGGAGATACACAACAAGCGATTGCGTAATCGTCAGAGTTCATGTCTGGACGCATTAGGTCATCATTTTCGTACTGGATAGAAGATGTATCGATAGATACCTTCGCACAGAACTTCTTGAAGCCTACAGGTAGTTTTTCAGACCAAAGAACAGTGATGTTTGGCTCTGGAGAAGGACCCATAGTGTATAGGCTGTTTAGGAAACGGAAGTTAGTACGTGTAACTAGTGTACGACCGTCAAGACCCATACCACCCATTGATTCTGTTGCCCAGATTGGGTCGCCAGAGAATAGCTCATCGTACTCAGGCGTACGTAGGAAACGAACCATACGTAGTTTCATTACGAAGTGGTCGATCATTTCTTGCGCTTGTGCTTCAGTGATCTTACCAGCGGCGATATCACGCTCGATGAAGATGTCTAGGAAAGTCGAAGTACGACCTAGAGACATTGCAGCACCGTTTTGTGATTTAACAGCAGCTAGGTAGCCGAAGTAAGTCCACTGGATAGCTTCTTGTGCAGTAACAGCTGGAAGTGAGATATCACAACCGTACTTAGCAGCCATCTCTTTGATTTGACCAAGTGCACGGTGCTGTTCGCAAATTTCTTCACGGCGTTGCATCGTCATCTGAAGGTCTTCACCATTCAAAAACTCTTCTTCTAGAGATGCGAATTGAGCTAGTTTTTCCTTCATTAGGTAATCAATACCGTAAAGTGCTACGCGGCGGTAGTCACCAATGATACGACCACGGCCGTATGCATCAGGAAGACCAGTTAGAACACCAGACTTACGACACTTAAGGATTGAAGGCGTGTAAACATCGAAAACACCTTGGTTGTGTGTTTTACGTAGTTCAGAGTAAACCTTGTTAAGCATAGGGTCTAATTCACGACCGTATACTTTGCATGAATTTTCGATCATGCGGATACCACCGTTAGGGATCAAAGCACGCTTAAGAGGCGCGTCAGTTTGAAGACCAACAATAGTTTCTAGTTCTTTCTCAATGTAACCTGCATCATGTGCAGTGATAGTAGAGGCAACATCTGTATCAAAATCAACAGGTGCGTGAGTCGCGTTTTCCTGTTTGATGCCTTCCATTACAGCGTCCCAAAGTTTCGCTGTAGCTGGAGTTGCTTCTGTTTCAAGGAAAGAGCCGTCACCCTCGTAAGGAGTGTAGTTCTTTTGGATAAAGTCACGAACGTTTACTTCGTTCTGCCAATCACCAGCTGTAAAGCCTTCCCATCCAGCAAATTGCTCTGCCATTGTATACCTACCTATCTATCTATTTCAGTAGAAAAAAATACCTGTTACCGACGTTAGAACTTAGTGCTTTTTATTGCCGTTAAGTTCCGGACGACGATGAATAACCCAGTATGTGAGACCAACTAAGAAACCACCACCAATAATGTTACCTATAGTGACTGGAATTAAGTTGTTCATAATAAAATTGTTAACTGTTAAATCTGCGAACTGTGAAGGGGCTACGCCCGTCATTGTCCAAAATTCTGGCGATGCAAAGTTATGGATAACGATGCCCATTGGGATCATAAACATATTTGCAATACTGTGCTCAAAACCACAAGCAACAAACATAGCAACAGGTAATAGCATAACCATGATTTTATCTGTTGCACTTCGGCAAGAGTATGTCATCCATACGGCTAGACACACCATTAAGTTACATAACATACCAAGTATTACGGCTTGACCGAAGGTATGGTGCAGTTTGTGCTGAGCTATTTTCATCGCGGTAATACCCCATTGGCCATTATCGCCAAGGTGTTGTTTTGCTAGCCAAATGCAAATTACGAAGAATGACGCGCCGATGAAGTTACCAACATAAACAACAACCCAATTTCGTAATAATTGACCAGTAGTAATTCGATTACTTGCGCGAGCAACAGTGATGAGAACAGAAGAAGTGAAAAGCTCGCCGCCGCAAATAACGACTAAAATAAGGCCAAGGCTGAATGCTAATGCACCAACGAATTTTGCCATACCCCATGGCATATCGCCTGCACCTGTAGTTACCGTTGTGTAGAACACAAATGCAATAGAGATGAATACACCAGCGGTAATCGCTAAGAAGAAAGATTGTAGTGGGTGCTTAGTTGCTTTGTAAACACCGACTTCTTCAGCTTTTTTTGCCATTGCTGGTGGCATTAACGAGTCGAAAGAATTATTTTCCATTTTCTCAGGTGCTCTTTAATTGAGTTGAAGTGAGATTTAATTCGCTGAGGAGATAATACCAAAGGTGACGCATCATATATTTGACCTAGATCATTGCTGTGAAAATTTATAACAAAATTAGACATTTTGTTATATCTCTAATGATTGTAAATTATTGAAAATTAACGATATAATTTTTTTGATAAAACTAAAGAAAATTTTAATGTAATTTTATTACATTTAGCTGGTCTTTAAATACCAAAAAAGAATAGTTGTTATTTATCATGCGTTTGTTGTTTTTTTGGGTTTTATTTAACGTATCTGAGACATTAAATAAAACCAATATATTCAAAAATAATTTAATTGTTACTGAAAAATATGAATAACCTCTTTTAATGTAACGCCATTTTGTTCTTATTGTTAAAGGTCACAAAAAAAAGGCGAGATAATTAATATGATGACTTACAAGGATATGCAAATTTGAGTCATTTTTATTCTTCAAACAAACATAGCAGAGTAATATTAGAATGCTAATTCTAAGGCATTCTCGACCTTGTTAAAAAATACTATAAAGATATCCGCTATTTTTTCGTCAATGTTGAGTCAATAAAATAGACATAAAATAAAATATTGCTCAAATCTTACCAGTTAGTCTTTTGTCCTTCATTTATATCACCCAAAAAAGGCTGTTCTCCTGCTTATAAGAAAAATGAATATAAAAACAGAACTGAGTATTTATGCTATTTATGTGGGTATAATGGCAGGTTATGGTGCTGTTTGATATATGTTGGCTAGGTTAATGAAATGTTGCAATCATGAATTTCAGATGATACTTTCAAAAAAGATGATTTTTAATGAAATGTCGTGCTTTGCTATAGAATTGGCAAACGAGTAGTAGATGATTTCTAAAGAGACAGGAGTATGCGCACATGAAGGATGACGTGGCGCTAGAAATTAAGAACCTGCATAAATCTTTTGGTGACAATGAAGTATTAAAAGGTATTTCGCTGACGGCAAGAAGAGGAGATGTCGTTTCGATTATTGGCTCATCAGGCTCAGGAAAGAGTACTTTTTTACGTTGTGTCAATTTACTTGAAACCCCTACTCAAGGTGAAATTTGGGTTAATGGTGAATTGATTAAAATGCACAATAATCGTCGCGGTGAATATTTACCTGTTGATGATAAACAAGTTCAACGCATTCGTGCCCGTTTAGCCATGGTATTTCAAGGATTTAATCTGTGGTCTCATATGACAGTATTACAGAATGTGATTGAAGCGCCGATACATGTGCTCGGTGTCCCTAAAGCAGAAGCGATTGAAAAAGCGGAAGCCTTACTCAAAAAAGTGGGCTTATTTGAACGCCGTAATTATTATCCAGCCCATTTATCTGGTGGTCAGCAGCAGCGTGCAGCAATTGCGCGAGCCCTTGCTGTTGATCCTGAAGTGATGCTGTTTGATGAACCGACATCGGCCTTAGATCCTGAATTGGTGGGTGAGGTATTAGGTGTAATGCAAGATTTAGCGCAAGAAGGCCGTACCATGCTGGTAGTCACTCATGAAATGGCTTTTGCTCGCGATGTATCCAATCAAGTGATGTTCTTACACCAAGGCCTTGTTGAAGAGCAAGGTCATCCCGATAAGCTATTTACCCAGCCTGAATCTGAAAGATTGCAGCAATTTATTTCGTCTATTTACTAAACTTAGGGTTATCGATTAAGACATAGAGGCTAACCCTCTGTGATTAGATAACCGTACAAATAGTACAAGGTTCACAGCATGGCTTGGTGTGAACAATTAAACGTAGCAGGAGAAGCGATATGAAAAAATGGATTTTAGCCGCAACATTAATTTCAGCGATGGGTGCATCAGCAGTACAAGCAAAAGAGTGGAAAGAAGTGCGTTTTGGTATTGAAGGCGCTTACCCTCCTTTTAGCTGGACTGAGCCAAACGGTGAGCTGAAAGGTTTTGATGTGGATATGGCAAACGCGCTTTGTACGCAAATGCAGGTCAAATGTAAAATTGTAGCCCAAGATTGGGATGGTATTATTCCATCACTGCTTGCTCGTAAATACGATGCAATCATCGCTGCAATGTCTATTACCGAAGAGCGTAAAAAGAAAATCGACTTTACTGGTAAGTATGCTCTTATCCCGAACAAGTTTGTTGCCAAAAAAGGTACCGAGCTCGACTTCACTAAAGAAGGGCTTAAAGGTGTGAAGATTGGTGTTCAACGTGCAACGACTCATGACAAATACTTAACGGATAATTTCGGAGAGTCTGTTGAAATCGTTCGTTATGGCTCATTTGACGAAGCTTACCTAGATTTAAAAGCCGGCCGTATTGCTAGCGTATTGGGTGATGCATCAGCATTAGAAGAAGGTTTGCTAAATAAAGACGGTGGTGAAGGTTTTGAATTTATCGGCCCATCACTAACAGATCCTAAATGGTTCGGTGAAGGTTTTGGTATTGCCGTGCGCAAACAAGACAAAGATCTAACCAAAAAACTGGATGAAGCAATTCTTGCACTGCGTGAAAACGGTCAATACAAGCAGATCGCTGATAAGTATTTCAAATATGATGTTTACGGTCAGTAAGTCATAAATGAATAAAGAGCACCTAGCTTCTAGTTTGGCGAGTTCGTCAAAGGGCTAAGCTAAGTGCTCTCTTATTCGAACAATGAAGGAGTATGACGTTGTTCGATTTATATGGATATGGATGGTCTTTAGCTCAAGGGGCGATGATAACAATACAAGTGGCACTGCTTTCTCTTTTATTAGCAGCAACACTGGGTATGTTAGGCGCTTTAGCGAAACTCTCACCTTACCGTTGGGCGCGTGCTATCGCCACACTTTACACCACGGTGATCCGTGGTATTCCTGATTTAGTATTGATGATGCTGATTTTCTTCGGCGGTCAAATGCTACTTAATGATAGCTTGTATAATATTAATGAATGGTTGAATAATTCTTTTACTCAATCTGATCCTAACCACGAATGGACAAGTTACCTTCCTGATTATATCGAGATCAGCCCCTTTGTTGCTGGTGTTCTGACAATAGGCTTTATTTTTGGTGCTTATATGGCAGAAACCTTTAGAGGCGCGATCTTAGCGGTAGATAAAGGTGAACTTGAAGCGGGTAAAGCCTATGGCATGAGTGCATTTTTATCCTTTCGTCGAATTTTACTGCCGCAAATGATCCGTCATGCTTTACCTGGCTTTGGTAATAACTGGTTAGTGTTATTAAAAACCACCGCACTGGTTTCTATCATTGGTTTAGATGACATGGTGCGTAAAGGGGCATTGGCTGCAGGAACCACTCAAAAACCGTTTACCTTCTATTTTACTATTGCGGTTGTATTTTTGATCTTCACCTCTATTTCCACCTTGGTACTGAATTGGGCCGAGCGTAAATACAGTATTCCGACGAGGTAGAGCCGATGGACTTTAGTATCTTTACAGAAAGCTGGGAAATCTATCTAGAAGGTTTTTACACTACAGTGTGGATGGTTACCGTTTCGCTAGTGATCGGTTTAATTTGCGCGATCCCCATAGGAATGATGCGAAATAGCAGTAATAAATTTATTGCGTTTCCAGCTTGGGCATATATTTATTTCTTTCGTGGTACGCCGCTATTGATTCAGCTTTATCTTATTTATTACGGATTAAGCCAAGTTATCAATGTTCAGGGCACAATGTGGCAAGAAGCATGGTTCTGTGCGTTAGTTGCTTTCATTTTAAATACTGCCGCATACACCGCTGAAATTATTCGAGGCTCTATTAATAGTATGCCGCAAGGTGAGATAGAGGCGGCGAAAGCTTATGGTATGGGCCCATTTCAAGCGTTTCGTCGTATTATTCTTCCTAGTGCATTACGACGAGCGTTACCTGCATACAGTAATGAAGTGATCTTCATGGTTCATGGCTCAGCCGTTGCCGGTATTGTGACGATTGTTGATTTAACAGGGGCCGCGAGAATTGTAAACTCTCGTTACTACGCGCCGTTTGAATCTTTCTTGTTTGCTGGGCTTTGTTACATGGTGCTGACGTTTGTCATAATCTGGGTATTTAAAAAACTTGAAGCGCGGTATTTACGCCATTTACA
The DNA here is from genome assembly GCF_003026095.1 of Photobacterium sp. GB-72. Lineage (NCBI taxonomy): Bacteria > Pseudomonadati > Pseudomonadota > Gammaproteobacteria > Vibrionales > Vibrionaceae > Photobacterium > Photobacterium sp. GB-72. The sequence continues at coordinate 131,247 of NZ_PYNV01000014.1, forward strand.
GCCATTAACTGAAATAACAGATTAATAAAGTTGAATAGAAAAAGCTCAGCATGCTAATGATAGATGCTGAGCTTTTTGTTTTATCAGCGCTTTTTTTACACCGCCACATCATCATAAAGTGGGACTGAAGTCAGTGCTGCGACTTCATCAATGTATTGACGTACGCGAGTTGGGTATTGGATCCCTTTCACGACAGTTAAATTACGTAGCATTGGAAATAGATGAATATCATCATAGCTAAGTTGGTTGCTTCGCTCAGAAGGCAATGTTACCCATTCTAATGTTTGCAGCGCTTTATTGGCCAGCTCAATGTAGTGCGAAGAGTCTTCAAAAGCTTGTTCAAAACTGACGGATAACATTGGCGTTTTTTTGTTGTAGAACCACGTTTTTGCTTCTTCAACCTGAAACTCTGGTAGATCTATTTTTAGCCAGCGTGGGTAGAGTAGGTAGGGTACACAATCTCGTGCTGCTTCAGCCCATTGTACTAATTCATCTTGATGTACTTCCGGCGCTAAAACAGGACTGCCATCGTTGTTGTCGATAAATTTAACGACATCTAGGCTTTCAGCCATATAGCTACCATCTGGCTTTTGTAAAATAGGTACCATGTTAGCGCCTACTTTTTCGATTCGTGCATCAATATCGTGATTTTGTAGGTAAACCAATTCAATATCGGCTTTTTTTAAGCCCGCAATCATCATTGCTTTTACGCAGAAAGGGCAATGATCAAATACAAACAACTTCATAATTAGTCCCTTGTGGTGAAGTAGAGTGAAGATAAAAAGGTGAGTAGAGACTCACCTTTTATTAATTATTTAAAGACAGACCAAATAGGTGCGTGATCAGAGGGTTTTTCGATACCACGTAATTCGTAGTCGATATCGGACTCAATGCAGCGCTCAGCCAGTGATGGTGTCGCAAGAATAACATCAATGCGTAGACCTCGGTTATCAACAAAGCCTTTCGAGCGGTAGTCAAACCATGAGTATTTATCATCGACGGTTGGGTGAAGTTGACGGAAAGTATCGACAAAACCCCAGTCTAGCAAGGTTTGTAACCACTCACGCTCAATCGGTTGGAATGAGCACTTACCTGTTTTTAGCCAGCGTTTAGCATTAGCAGGACCAATACCGATATCTAAATCCGTAGGGCTAATATTAATATCGCCCATCACGATCAATTCTTCATCGTTAGTGTGGGCCGTATTTAGGTAATTCATCAGATCAGCGTAGAACTTCTCTTTTGCAGGAAATTTTGTTTCGTGCTTAATATTATCGCCCTGTGGGAAATAACCGTTCATGACAGTGATGTTCTTGCCATTGTCTTGCTTAAAGGTGGCCATGATCATTCGACGTTGGGCATCTTCATCATCGGTTGGGAACCCTTTTTGTACGCTAATTGGCTCTTGCTTACATAGCATTGCAACACCGTAATGGGCTTTTTGACCATGGAAGTAAACTTTGTAGCCCATCGCTTCAACATCCGCTAAAGGGAAGGCTTCATCATGAACTTTGATTTCTTGTAAGCCGATCACATCCGGCTGATGCTTTTCAATTAAGGCTTGAAGTTGGTGAAGGCGAGCGCGTAGCCCATTGATATTGAAGGAGATAACTTTCATCATTTATTCCGATTTCTGTCAGTTTTTTAATTACGGATAAGCAAAGATACTAACATAGATATTTAACGCTGGTAGAGCCTATTTCTTTTAAATAAACGATGAGGTTAATCGATATAAAGCGAAGGTAAGAGGAATAAATGAAGGCGACGAGAAAGATAAAGAGCCGCCTTCGGCAGGTGTTATTTATGATTATGCAACGATTTTAGGTTGACCGTCAGAAGCGGTAACACCACCATCTACAGGTAGGTTAACACCGTTTACAAAGCTGGCATCATCACTTGCTAAGAAGCTCATTACCGCTGCGACTTCTTCAGGCTCTGCTGCACGACCAAGCGGAATACGTTCGTTAAATTTATTACGAATATCTTCCGGCCAGCCATTAGTCATATTGGTTTTCACTAGGCTTGGGCATACAGAGTTAACACGCACACCTTGTAGGCCAAAATCCAGTGCAAGTACACGAGTTAAGTTAACAATAGCGCCTTTAGATACGCAGTAGTAAGCTGCGCCCCAGTCAGCACCTAAACCAGAAACAGAGGCATTATTAACAATGCAGCCTTTGCTTTTGATCAAGTGAGGTAATGCATATTTAGAGCAGTAAATAGCACCATTAATATTTACGCTAGAGATCTTCTCCCAATCTTGAATGCTACCGTCTAATATTGTGCCTGGAATATGTACGCCAGCATTATTGATTAAGATGTCAATCTTATTGAAATTCTCAATGGTCTGATCAATAAGGTTTTTTACTTCAGCTTCATTTGAAACATCGGTTTTAACACACAGTGTTTTTTCTGAAATTAGCTCACTGTGTACTTTATCTAGTGCGTCCTGATAAAGATCTGCTAGAACAACAATTGCGCCTTCAGAGGCAAAACGGTGTGCCGCAGCTTTACCCATACCATTACCCGCACCTGTGATAATGACAACTTTTCCTTCAAATCTGTTCATAGCTAGCTCTTACATCATACAAATAGTGTCACTATATTAAGTCTCTCACGGATAAGCGTTTGTGATGAAGATCACTTATTTTTTTAGGTACCGAGAAGGGATGAATAGCTAAATATAATGTTGTTTTTTCTGAAATATATTTAAACAATCTGTTTACATACCCCTCGTGGTAAGTCTGTCAAATAAATAAATCAGTGTTTTATTGCTTTGAGGAAGAATTTAATATTAATGGGATGATGAAATATAGTTATTAAAAATCAATATATTAGATTGTTAATAACAGTCTATTTTTAGCTGGAAGTTTAGGTCATGATAAAAAGAGATAAAAAATGAGTACTTTACTTGTACTGAGTGAGTTATCAGGTCTATGCTGAATGAATACGAAATACTCAAACATGTTGTTTTAAAAAGTATTTTTATCAATATGGTGCAGTAATTACCTTGTTACTGCCACGGACGAAGGAAAATATCATGTCTATTATCACTTGGATTATTGTTGGCCTTATAGCAGGTGCACTCGCTAAATGGTTGATGCCTGGAAATGATGGTGGCGGTTGGATTGCAACATGTGGCTTAGGTATTGCTGGTTCTTTTGCTGGTGGTTTCCTTGGTTCACTGTTGGGTATAGGTGCGTCGGGTCTGCTTGGTACTATTATTATTTCCACCGTCGGTGCTTTAGTGCTGCTATTTATCTATAACCGATTTATTCGTTAATTGACGATTGAGTCATGCGAAAAAGCCTAACGTAGTATGTGTTCGTTTAGAAACTACTTAGGTTAGGCTTTTATTTTCCGTCGTTATTATATGACCTGTGGAGAGGATAATTTCGCTATTAAGGATTTTCTCCAATCCGCTAACGGTTGTGGTAACTCGATGGTTTTTAGTTGTTTTAAGCTTTTTTGAATATCAGAGTGATTGTAAGCCTTTTGATTGAGTAAACTTTCACAATAACCAAGCATTGCCTCACTACACTGTGGGTAATCATGTAAAATCGTTTGATATAGCGCACCAGCTCGTTTGGGATCTTGTATCAAATTAGCTTTTGCTGTTTCTAAATGGCTCACAAGTAAACGTACATTTTCAATGATGAGCTGTTTCTCTTTTAATTCATTTAAACGGTGCTGACTGTGTTCATCAAGTTCAGATCGTGTCATTAATACTTGGTATACCTCTCCAATTAAACGACTTTCACCATAACTGATAAGCATAGGAAGTGCTTCGATCATGACTATTGACGGAGCTTGAAGCATCACACCGAAAAATGGACTTAATCCTTTTAGTAAACGCCTTTTGGATTTTTGGATCTTTTTATCTATGTGGTAGATACGAGCCAGTGCAATATTGGCGAAGGCGTCTAAATGTTGCTTTTTTTCACCCTGTAATCTTAGCTGAGCTAAGTGATGGATATCTTTAATAGCAGTGTGTAGTCGATGGTTATGCTGGTTTGATAATTGGTTTGTGTAAATTTGCTCGAAAATAGCGGTATATTCAGCAAAGTGTACTAGCCATAACTTATCAATAATCGGTAGATGTGTTGCTAATGTTTTCCCTGCCTGCAGAAAGTTATCAATATCATTCATATCTGCAGATAATTGAGCAACAGTTAAAGCTCGATGCGGTATGGTTGGTGTTAAGGTGAGTACCTGCATGGCGACTTCTTGAGCTTTATCGACTTGGTTATTTTGTTGATAAAGGGACGCTAGTTCATCATAAGCAAAGACACAAAGAGGGACATGCTTAATTAACCGTTTTAGTCGGTTAATCGCTTCGAGGTGATAGCCTTTCTTTGTCGCAAGTTTTGCTTCAATCAATGATAACTTATGGTGTTGAGAGCGTTGCTTAAATAAAAGTAATAATTGCTCTGCTTGCTGCCATTGTTTTATTTCGATAAGTAGCTCTAGTAAAAGCGTTTCTATATGCAGATTATGGCCTTGCTCTCGGAGTAAATGACGGCATAACTGTATTGCTTGTTGATGATCTTGCTTGTCTAAAGCTTGATATATTGGCTCTCTGTGTAAGCAAACTTTATAGACACTGATCACTCGTTGTTTTAAGGTGCCGATGTTAATGGGTTTGGTAAGAAAACAATCAGGCTCTATTCCCATTGTGGTTGAAATGACTTCAGGTGAGTGATCTCCAGAAAAAAAGATGATTCCACAATTTGAACGAATAAGGTTTTGCTGTCTGAGTAAAGACAGTAACTCACCACCATTAATATTTTGATTAAGATGGAAATCAAACAAAATAAGATCATAACGCTGGGTTTGGCATAACTGAATAGCGTGTTGGTAACAGGTCGCGATATCAATTGATTTGATCGCAATTTTATCTAAGACACTTTTAACGAGTTGAGCAGAAGAGAGCTGATCATCTACGATGAGTACTTTTATGGTGTTCCACTTTTCTTGTTCTAATTCCGTGAAACCCAAAGCCATATACTATCCATTTAATTGTTATTATTGATGTTTATGATATTTAATATGCATGTTGTTCATTATTAAATGTCATGAATAAAAGTAATCATATAATGAAATTATAGCAATTTTTTTACGTACAAATTTAGAACTTAGATGGGAAATATTTAAGAGGGAGTAAAGGTATAGATAGAAAAAAACCAGCAGCCTGAGCTACTGGTTTAAATGATGGTGGTGGGGGAAGGATTCGAACCTTCGAAGGCAGTGCCGGCAGATTTACAATCTGCTCCCTTTGGCCACTCGGGAACCCCACCACGGGGTATTGCTATATTTGGCTTTTGCCAGAAAAGACGTCAGTGACGACAACTTTTCAAATTAGATGGTGGTGGGGGAAGGATTCGAACCTTCGAAGGCAGTGCCGGCAGATTTACAATCTGCTCCCTTTGGCCACTCGGGAACCCCACCACGGGGTATTGCTTATTATTTGGCTTTCGCCAGAAAAGA